>NZ_JBXYJF010000051.1:0-5572 GCF_057396245.1 Psychrobacter sp. CX16 | reverse complement strand
ACGTATTTTTTAGATATAAATTCTAAATAATTTATTAATAATTATTTCAAAGTATTTTTTATAGTTAGTAATCCAATAACCCGAAGATAGGAATAATTTAGATGAGAATACAATTGTGTAAGGTTGTTAAGTCAATAAAAGTAATTAATCAAAGTCAATAAAAATAATTAATCAAAGTCAATTTAAGGAATTATCTATGAAAAACTTGAAAGCTAATAAAGGCTTTAAGACTAGCATACTGGCTACAGCACTGTTTTCAGCGCTTTTTGGTCTAACACAAACAGCCCAAGCTGCCGACACCAGACAAGTGGACTTAATTGGGTGGCAAAAATCAGGCGATGCCAGTTTTAAAACCATCAGTACAGACGCACTAGCAGAGAACGAAGCCAACCTTATCTTTATCCGCCCTCTAGATAACGACGGTTTACAAACCAGTGCCAACATCTCAGTAGACGGACGCTTTCAAGTCAGCTTGCAGCCAGGTCACTACTCACAAGTGGTTTACTGCAGCGGTCAACACAATATCACCGTAATGCCTACCGGCGCTAAAACAAACGACCTCAGCAATACCTCTGCGACCACTCCTATCGAACTTACCCCTCAGCGCAATCACTACATCTATGTTGACATTGATGACAACACTGCTCAACCAAAACTAAGCCTTTTAGAAGCAGACTACGCTCAAAATCTACTTGCTGATCAAAAACAGCAAGTCCATCAAATCAGCCGTGTGGTTCGTGACTGTCCAGCCATTGTTAGACAAGCCCCAGAGCCTGAGCCACAACCTGTGAAGGTCGAAATCGATAAACCAATCAACCTAGAAGTGTTGTTTGAATTCGACAAAGCTGTTGTACAGCCCGTATTCAATAGCCGTATTCAAGCCGTTGCTGACTTCATGAACAAATACCCTGACACTACGACTATCATCGAAGGCCATACCGACAGTATGGGCTCAGACAGCTACAACATGAAGCTATCACAAGAGCGCGCCCAAGCGGTTAAACAAGAGTTGGTTACCAAATATGGTATCGCACCAAATCGACTACAAACGCAAGGCTTTGGTGAAACTAGACCAGTTGACACCAATGCCACACCAGAAGGCCGTTATAACAACCGCCGCGTTGTCGCAACCGTTAGTGCAAAAAAATAAAAGAATTTAAAAAATAAAAAGCGAATCTAAGGATCAAACATGAAAACGATTATTGTAAAAGTAAACGATGCTGCACAAACCATAGCTGAACATCAAGTTGTGACCAAAGACGGTCATCCAACCGTCATCAAAGCCACCAACAAAGTAAACTATGAACTTGTTGATCAAGCAACCGGCCGAGCGCCCGATCACATCATCACCAAACGTGTAGGCAAAGACCTACATGTATCAGTGGAAGAATCAGGACAAGACAGCGACCTAATCATAGAAGGCTATTACGACGAGGCTGACAGTGCACTAATTGGCTTGGCAGAAGATGGTAGCTACTATTACTATGTGCCAGATACGGGTGAAGTTGCCGACTTTGTTACTGAACTTGCCGCAGGTGATGTTGAAGGGCAAGCCTTAGGCGGTAATGCGTATCAAACCCCTTATTGGATTGGTGCTGCAGATGACGGCGGCTTTGCATGGTTACCCTGGTTAGTAGGTCTTGCAGGTTTAGCTGCTATAGGTGCTGCATTAGCGAATGATGATGACGATGATAAAACACCTCCGCCTGAGCCTGCCCCAGAGCCTGCTGATGTCAATGTAAAGTCTGCTGAGAGTATACCGCCATCAGATGACGACGCAGATGGTAGTACTATAATTACTGGTACTGCTGAGCCTAATACAAATATCGTTATCGTTGATAAAGACGGTAATATTGTGGGTGAAGGCGAGACTGATGCCGAAGGTAACTTTACCGCTAAAACTGACAAACCTTTAGAACATGATGAAGAGTATGATGTAGTTGCTCAAGATGATGATGGTAATCAAGTCGGTGAAAAAGATACTATCGTTGGTGATTTAACGGATCCTATAACCCCAGATTTGATCGCTCATGAAGATGGTTCAGTAACAGCAGAGCCGCGTGATGAAGATGCTGTTAATATGACAGTAGAATTCAAAGATGAAGATGATCAACCACAGAAAGTCGAAGTCGACAAAGGTGAAGACGGCACATGGGGACCTAAAGAAGGTACTCAATTACCAGATGGCGTCACTGTAGATCCTGCGAGTGGTAAAGTCACTCTCTCACCAGATGCCGTAAAAGATGGTGGCACTGTAACAGCCAGTAACGAAGACATTTTCGGAAAAGACTCTTCTTCAGAGACAGTGGCCGGTAATGATATTGCCAATGAAGGTCAAACCCCTCCAGATTCTCCTAACTTAGTAGCGACACCCGATGGCGGTATAGAAATGACGCCATCTGAAGATGCTGATGAAGCAGTAGTTAACTATACAGATGAAAACGATCAACCACAAAAAGTTGAGATTGAAAAAGGGGAGGACGGTACTTGGGGCCCAAAAGACGGCACAGAGCTACCTCCAGGTGTCACTGTAGATCCAGAGACTGGCAAAGTCACTATTGACCCTGATAGTGTGAAGGATGGTTCAACCGTTACAGCTGAGAACAGTAATGATGGTGGTTCCTCAAGCGCGGAAACCACGGCGGGTAATGATACTGAAGATACCACACCGCCAGATGCTCCAGATCTTTCTGAAACAGAAGGCGGCGGCGTAGAAATGACACCATCGGATGATGCTGTCGATGCAGAGCTGACTTATGAAGACGAAACGAGCGGTGAAGACGTTAGCATTGAAATTGAAAAAGGCGATGACGGTACATGGGGTCCTAAAGATGGACAAGAGCTTCCACCAGGGGTAACCGTGGATCCTGAAACGGGTACGACAACCGTGCCAGGTGAAAACATTAAAGACAACACCACTGTAGAAGCTGAGAATAGCGATGAAGCAGGTAACTCTTCTGGTGCAGAAGTTACTGTAGGGGGCAATGATACCACTACAGAAGATCTAGGTCCTGATGCTCCTGACTTAGTTGCAAATGAAGACGGCTCGGTTGATATGACCCCAGCGGATGACGCTACTAAAGCTGATGTTGAATTCATTGATGAAGACAACCAACCACAAAAAGTTGAAATAGAAAAAGGCGCTGATGGTACTTGGGCACCAGTAGCGGGTACTGAATTACCTGACGGTGTGACTGTAGATCCTGCGACAGGCAAAGTAACTATTGCGCCTGACGCTGTTCTTGATGGCTCAACAGTTGACGCTGAAAATAGTAATGACAAAGGTACTGCTGGAGCTCAAACGACTGCTGGCAATGATATTGAACCAGTTGCTCCTGATGCACCAGTGCTTGATGCTAAAGATGATGGGTCAGTTGAAATGACACCTTCTGATGATGCAGATGATGCAGTGGTTAACTTTACCGATGAAAATGGTGAACCACAAACCGTTGAAATTGAAAAAGCTGATGATGGCACGTGGGCACCTGTAGATCCAGACACTGTACCTCCAGGTGTGACAGTAGATCCTCAAACGGGTACAGTAACCATTGCGCCTGATGCAGTAAAAGATGGCTCTACCGTAACTGCTGAAAACAGCAATGAAGGCGGATCTTCGAGCTCAGAGACGACTGCGGGTAATGATATTGAAGACTTAACCCCACCACCTGCACCGACAATTATTGCTAATGCAGATGGTTCGGTAACGGTTAAGCCAGCTGAGGATGACGCTGTTGATTTAACGGTTAACTTTACTGATGAGAATGATCAACCACAAACCGTTGAAATTGTTAAAGGTGAAGACGGTACATGGACACCTAAAGAAGGTACAGAGCTACCAGATGGTGTCACTGTAGATCCTGCAACGGGTGACGTTGATATTCATTATGATGCCATCAAAGACTTATCAGAAGTCATTGCAGAAAACAGTGATGAAAATGGCAATACATCAAGTGCGCAAGCAACAACATCACGTGATCCTATTAATGGACCTAATGTTGAGATTGTCACTGGTGAAGATGAATTTGTTAACCCAAATGACCTTGATGAAAATGGTCAAGTACCTGTAGAAATTACATTCCCTGAAGATAGTGGGGTTGTACCGGGTGATAAATTAGAAGTGACAGGTCCAAATGGTGAAACAGTTGAGGTAGTCCTGACTCAAGAAGATATCGATAATGGTGTCACCGTTCCTGTGATACCTGCCGATGATGGTGATACAAAAGTTGATGTTGTGATTAAGGATGCTGATGATGAAGTCATTGGCACTGGTAGTGATACCGCACCAACAGATTTATCTGTACCTGGCGATGTAGATGGTGATGGTAGTTCGACCGATCCTAGTGATCCAAGTAAAGGAGACCCTGATGATACTGACAATACAGATTCAGAAGGTAATCCAACTGATGATACCACTACTATCGAAGGTGCACCCATCATTACCTTCACCGAGGACACAGATGGTAATGGCATCTTAAGTGTCGCTGAAAATGGCGAAACTAAAAACACCACGCCAGTACAGATCAGCACCCCTGCTAACACAGAAGCGGGCGACACCGTTGTTGTCACTATTAATGGTACACAGCAAGAAGTAACCGTTACTTCAGAAGATATGACGAATGGTTATGTCACTGTCGATGCACCTGTTACAGACGCTGATAGTGATGGCACTGTAGATAATATTACGGTTGACGCTTATGTCAAAGACCCGGCAGGTAACCAGTCACATACGGCTACTGAAACCTTAGCAGTAGACTTAGGTATACCTGGCGACTCAAACGGTGATGGCACTGTTGATGACAATGACGATGACGACACAACAGTGGATGGTGCACCAATCATTACCTTCACTGAGGACACAGATGGCAATGGCATTTTAAGTGTCGCTGAAAATGGTGACATTAAAGATACCACGCCAGTACAGATCAGCACTCCTGCTAACACAGAAGCGGGTGACACCGTTGTTGTTACTATTAATGATGTAGAGCAAGAAGTAACTGTCACTCCAGAAGACATCGCGAATGGGTATGTCACTGTCGATGCACCTGTTACAGACGCTGATAGTGATGGCACTGTAGATGATATTACGGTTGACGCTTACTTCAAAGACCCGGCAGGTAACCAGTCTAATACGGCTACTGAAACTTTATTAATAGATACCACAGCACCAACTGCGCCAACCCCAGTCATCGGTAATGGTGATGACGTTATCACAGCTGACGAGATTGATGGTGACGGTAATGTTGACGTAACTGTTGATCTGCCAGATGATGCTAAAGCTGGTGATACAGTTACTGTAAACGGTGAAGATACTGTCTTAACCGATAACGACATCACAGCAGGTGAGGTAGTTGTCAAAGTAGATGCGCCAGAAGAAGGTGAGACACTAGAAGTTGAAGCGACTATCACTGATGCTGCGGGTAATGAGAGTGAGCCTGGCACAGACAGTGCAACTGTTGACACCATAGTACCAGGTGACTCAACTGGTGATGGTAAACAAGATACAGGCCCAGTTGTTACCATTACAGAAGATAAGGACAATGATGGTTTCATCAGTGCAGATGAGCTTGATGGT
>NZ_JBXYJF010000050.1:0-5779 GCF_057396245.1 Psychrobacter sp. CX16 | reverse complement strand
GACTCTTTTTTGCCAATATATTGCGAAATTGTCTAACTTAGAATGACTAAGCGTCAAAAATTTCACTGCATATTGACTAAAAAATAGTCGCCGCCAGTGCCATGGTCGAATGTTCCACACGCCCTAAGCATCACTCTTAATACTAGCCGTATTCAAAAAGAGCGCTCCTTAAATTAGGAGCGCTCTTTTTATTGTCTCAAATTATACCAGCTAGACTGTTTTATTACTTATCATCATATTTAATTGATATCACTTATAGATTAGTATTTCTAAACAAAAAATTTCATGTTACTATTTTATAACTTAACTGTATATTTATATAAGTTTTAATATTTTGTATATCTATACCAATTTATCGTACCACTATACAAGGTTGTTTTATGAAACAAATACACGTCAAACCAGTAGCAAAAAATCTCACCTTAGCCATTGCTACTGCTTTGCTATTATCTGCTTGTGGTGGTGATGATTCTAGCAATTCATCCATTATCAACACTGATTCAACTAATTCAACTAATCCTTCTGAACAAGCCAATGTAAGCATTCAAGGTACTTTAATAGATAAAGAGACTCTAGAGCCTATTACCAATGCTCTTATTAAGTTCTCTGATCAACAAGTTATGACTTCAGAAGATGGTGTATTTGAGATACCTTTATTAGAAACACAGGACTCTGTTACCTTCACAGTCATTGCAGACAATTATCCAGAGCGTGTGTTTACAACATCACTTGCAGGTAGCTTACCTATGCAGGTTGAATATCAAATTAGTAACGATGCCAGTATCGCAAGTGTGGTTCAGTCCTCAAATGAAGATATTATTGTTGTAGTCGATAGTTACGGTGCTCAAGTAACTATTCCTGCTAACACTTTACAACGCGCAGACGGCCAGCCTATTGTTGGTGATGTACGTGTTACTCTTGATGCAGTAACTCCAAGTATTGACCCCGAAGAGATGCCCGGTGGTTATGTCATTGTTGGTGGCGGCTTTATGGAGAGCTTCGGCGCTTTAATTATTACTGCAACAGATAGTAATGGTAATGCATTAGTCCTTTCTGATGATAATACAGCCTCTGTCATTATTCCTGTTTCTACCCGTAGCCCAGCAAGTAACTTACTGACTCAGATGCCACTTTTTTATTATGCACCTGAAGACTCTGGTTGGGTTCAGAGAGGTACTGCCACTTTAATTACCCTAGAAAATGGTCAACCTGCATATATTGCCGAGGTTGATAACATAGGTGCTTGGAACGTTGACGTTGCTATGCAAACGGTCGGTGTGAATGGCTGCGTTGCTGATACTGATGGTAACCGTATTCCTAATGCTTTAGTCAAAGGTGACGGTATTAGCTATTCTTCTCTAACCACTGCAACGACCAATAACTTGGGTGAATTCTATTTACCTGTTCGCGAAACAGGTGATTTGTATGTCTATGCTCAAAATGGCAATCGCAGCTCTAATGCCATATCTATATCTACCATGGGTAACGACTACACGATAGAGAATGGCTGTTTAATCGTGAGTAATAACAATGATACCTTATCTATTAGACTGACTTGGGGTGAACAACCTTATGATGCTGATGCTCATTTGATTACTCCATCAGGTGATCACATTTATTTTGAAGAGCAAGGTAGTTTAAGCCAAGCGCCTTTTGCGAATCTGGATGTGGATGATATTGACAGCTATGGTCCTGAATTTATTACTGTACGTAATCTAATGGTTGGACGTTATAAATACGGTGTTCATAACTATGAGAATACAAAAAATCCTGGCTTAAAAGACTCACCTATTAGCATTCAGTTTGAAGGTCCAACCGTACGTAAACGCACTCTAGCACCAACATTAAATGATCAAAATAATGACAGCTACTTTTGGCATGCTTTTGACTTCGTTGTTGATGATCAATGTAATATTACATTCGAATCTATCGATCAATGGCTAAATGAGAATGATACAAAGCAGCAGTTTGATATATTGAATCGCTCTGAACCGAAATACTGCATAAGCCCTTCTCAGTAAGTTTCATTTCAGTCTAGTAAAATATTATTGATAGTCAAAAAGAGCGCTTCTAAAATTAGGAGCGCTCTTTTTTTGTTGCAGCTTCACCTTATAAATAATCAAATATTCCAATCTCACTTTTCATCATCTCACCATGTCAGAACACGTATTGAAGAACATATAAAACATCGCATTGAGGCTCATCATAGTGAAGAGCACGAGCAGGCTCAAAACCAGAATTAAACCACAAGCGATAGGTAATACAGGATAAGTTGAACATTCATACGAGAATATATTTGTCAGCTTATGATAAATAAGACGTAAAACCATTTAATAGCATTTGTACCGAAATTGAGATTAGAATCATACCCATCAAACGCTCAATGGCTTTTAGACCGCGATGACCTAAAATATTGTAAAGCTTGGTGGAGAACAGCAAGATAATAGACGACACCAACCAGGCCAATAGTAAGGCAAGAAGCGCTTTTAAAATACTCTCTGGGTTTTTTTCAGTAATTAGAATTAAGGTCGCCAAAATAGATGGTCCTGCGATTAAAGGAATCGCTAGCGGTACAATAAATGGCTCGCCATCTTCATCATCCTCATCGCTCATTACCCCGCCTCGATTCGGAAAAATCATTCGAATGGCAATAATCATCATTACCAGACCGCCGCCGATAGCAACCGCTTCGGTGGTCAGCCCTAAGGTATGCAAAATACTACCGCCTGCGAATAAAAACAGTACCATCAAGACCAGTGCAATCAACAATTCTCTAACAATAATAAAGCGCCTTCTTTCTTCTGGCACTTTATCAAGTACTGATAAAAATATTGGGATATTACCCAGTGGATCCATAATTAAAAACAAAGTGAGTGCGGTTGCAAATATCTCCATAAATACCCTTGGTTTTTGTTGTTATTTTAGTAAAACATTGAGGCTAAAAGCCGTCTTTAATAAAGACCTAAGTAACCGTCAGCCTTAATCCTAAAACTCTAATATACTTAATTCATCATAGCCTACAGGTTGTGGCCAGTCTTTGGCTTTTTGAGGTACTTCTTGGCCACCACTAATCATTTTAGCAGTGGTAATCCAGCCGGCATGTCCGACTACCAATATATGTTGGGTTGAGTGGTATTGAGACATCCAATCACTTACCCGCTCGAAAAGTTGGGTCAAACTCTCTCCACCCTCTGGCGCAAAGCTAGCGAAATTATTGCACCAGACATCAATATCTGATTTGCTAATCTGTGACCAAGGTTTGCCTTCCCATGCGCCAAAATAGCTTTCCGCTAATTGTGGGTCAATATGACACTCAAACCCACGCTGCTGCAATAATTGACCGACCTGTTTTGAACGCTTCAGATGACTGACCCAAATCACCTTGGGCAATCGGTGCTTTTTGACATAGCTATTAATACGATTGGCCAAGCGCTTTAGTTTACGCCTATTAACGTCCACATCGGTTTGCCCAAAACATAGCCCACGTACCCCCGTTGGCTTAGGATGCCGCCAAATATATAGCTTTGTCATAATTCATATCCAAATCTATGTGCTATAAATTAATATTTGCTGCCAGTCCTGCATATACGGCAATCTCCGTTATTTGCTGCGTTGCCCCTAAGCCATCACCGGTGTAGCCCTGGATACGGCGTTTTAATAACTGGTACATATGAATGACCGCTATCATCACAAGTATCACCACCAAGAGCCACTGCCCTAGTTCAATTTCCCACAACACATCTGGAATAAACAGTATCAGGATAGCGGCAACTACAATAAGCCATAAGCTACTTGCTAGCCACTGCTGCTTACTCATTTGCTGTGCCATGGGCTTGGTTTTGGCATGTTCAATCTCGCCACCATAGGGCAATACCACAATTAGACTAGTCGACATGAGCCGAGACACACTGTGCGCTATAATAAGTGCCGCGAGTGCCGTTGCTGTTGGCATTATAGCAAGCAGACTCACCTTTAATAATACAGCACACACCAGTCCCAATGTTCCGTAGGTGCCGATACGCGAGTCCTTCATAATGGTTAAGGTACGCTCACGGGTTAAACCGCCACCGAGGCCATCACAGGTATCAGCCAGCCCGTCTTCATGAAAAGCACCCGTGAGTTTAATTCCAAAAGCAGTAGTTGCTGCCGCCGCAATCAGCGGATTAAAAAAGTAATTAACGATTGCAAATACCACTGCGCAAATAGCACCCACTAACAAGCCGACACCTGGAAAATGCCGACTACTTTGGTGTAGCCAGTTTGGCTCATACACCTTAAGCTCAACCGGAATACGGGTCAAAAACTGAATGGCGACCAATAATAGTCGCCATTCATGGATAATCGCTTGTTTAATCGAGCGTTTAGAATCTAAAGACATTACTGTGCTTTCTCGCCATTGTCTTGTTCACTCACACCAGCATCGGCAAAGCTTGCCATCTTATTAAGCGTTAAGCAGGCTGATTGCAATAACGGATAAGCAAGTGCTGCACCACTGCCCTCACCCAAACGCATTCTAAAATCAAGTAAAGGCTCTGCATTTAAAACGCTTAATAAATGCGCGTGGCCGGGCTCAACCGAATGATGCGCAAAGATAGCATATTGAGATACCCCAGGCGCTAAACGCTCAGCGACCAATAACGCACTGCTAGTAATAAATCCATCGACCAACAATACCCGTCTGTCATGCGCCGCTTGAATAAATGCTCCTGCCATCATTGCAATTTCAAGCCCGCCCAATGCTGCCAGTGCTAGCATAGGTGTTACAGCTTGCTCATGATACTTTAATACTCGAGTCAACACATCAAGTTTACGCTCCAGTCCCGAGTCATCAAGGCCTGTACCACGTCCAATACAGTCTGCGATCGGAATATCTTCTAATCGTGACAGCAATAAACTGGCAGCAGAAGTATTACCAATCCCCATCTCGCCGGCAATAAATACCTCACCGTCTAATTGCTTGGCAATTTGCATACCGGCTTTAATGGCTTGCAGACATTCTTCGTTACTCATTGCAGGTTCAGTTAAGGCATCACGGCTACCCAGACGCACTTTATGTTCGGTAATGAGCTGCGGATCATCTTGCACACCGAAATCAGCAAAGTCAGCGGCAACGCCTGCATCGACTACCTTTAACTCGATGTTATGCTGACGCGCCAATACATTAATTGCAGCCCCGCCCCTTAAGAAGTTAAGCACCATTTGTGCTGTTACTTCACTTGGAAACGCTGACGTACCATGTTTAGCCAAGCCATGATCTGCCGCAAACACACGAATCTGCGACTTCTGAATGTTTGGGCTAGCCATCTGTTGAATAAGACCAATCTTAATCGCTAATGATTCAAGTCTGCCAAGTGAACCCAAAGGCTTTGCCTGACTGTTTAATTTTTGCTGTAATTCAGCTCGCAGTTCAGCATTATCGATATTAGCAATAGGCGGTAGATTTAGGGTATCCAAGAATCCAATCCTTTTATAGGTAAAAAAACATCACGGCAGCACATAGCCACTTAAAATAGGTAAGGCTTTTTTATATAGACTGTCCCGTCCTAAAATAAGTTTACGAAAAGGAAGCTTATAAATGGACAAAGCAGAAAGATCAAGGATTAAACGAACACAGAAAGATTACACACTCGGCTTTAAATTAGCTGTGGTAGGGCAAGTAGAAAAAGGCGACATGACCTACAAACAAGCCCAAAAGCACTATGGCATACAAGGACGTAGTACCGTCCTAACTTGGCTTAGGAAACATGGTACATTAGACTGGAATACACCGCCAAAGAGC
>NZ_JBXYJF010000004.1:0-158398 GCF_057396245.1 Psychrobacter sp. CX16 | reverse complement strand
CTTTGAGGCTTAAATCAGCAAACATCTGTTTAAGCCTACGGTTTTCTTCTTCAAGCTCTTTTAATCGCTTAACATCAGAGACTTCCATACCACCGTACTTGGAACGCCATTTATAGAAAGTCGAGCTAGCAATCCCGTATTTACGGCACAGCTCTTTAGCAGGTATTCCAGCTTCTGCTTCTTTTAATATCGATACGATTTGGGTCTCAGTCATTCGTTTGCTCATATCAAAACTCCTTATGGGTATTTTATAAGAAATTCTACGTTTGAGCTGTGTTATTTTAGGGGATAGTTACATGATATGCACGTTTAGATTTGGCTTTATAACCAAATACATCGCACCCAATAATAGTGGCGTTAATACAAAGGTCAATGGTAAGCCAAATTTCATCCAATCAACGAATGAGATATCCAAAGCTTTAGCCGCAATGGCGTTCGGAGGTGAGCCAACAATAGTACCTAACCCGCCCAAACTTGCCGAATATGCAATACCCAGTAAGACAAACACAAAGGTACCGCGGTCTTTTTCACGGTCCACTTGTGACAACATACCAATAGCCAGAGGCAACATCATGGCTGCAGTGGCGGTATTTGAAATCCACATCGACAGCAGCGCCGTGGCTAAGAATATTAATATCACTGCATTACCCAAGCGTCCGCCTGACATAGAAATCATTTTTAAAGCGATTTTCTCATCCAGTTTTTGCACATGCAGCGCTGCCGCTAAGGCAAAACCACCGAAGAACAGATAAATCGTAGGGCTAGCAAAGCTTGATAGCGCACTTTTGGTATCAAATTCTGGAATGCCAATTGCCACCCCAATAATCACCACTAAAATAGCGGTAATGGTCACATGCAGCGCCTCGGTTAGCCAAAGTGCACCGATAAATACCAGCATCGCAAGCCCTTTATTTACCTCGTTCTCAAAGGGTAATATATTAAATAGAATAATACTAATAATCGCGGCTATCGCGGTGATGACCAACCCTTTGACCGTGCCTTTAGGAAAAGTATCGGTAAATAAATACTCATTGCCATCATTGGGCAGATGCGCGTTGAGATTATCCATCTCTTTTACCGTATCTGACCGTACAGATGGTCCTTTATTATTTGACTGTTGCATATAATTTCCTTATAAAGACCAATGGTATCGCTTTATAAGCGTGCGATAATACCATTTTCCAAGTCCTTAAAATAAGACGATTAAATATAAATAAGTCCAACAGGGTTATACTATTCCCACTGCTGGGCGTCTAGCAAATAAAATGCAATTCTATCCACAGTATAAGAATTAATAAACACTTAATAACAATATTGATGATAAATATTAGGATACTGCGTGACAACCCATTCTAAAACCCCACCTCCACAGGCTACGTCCCAGTATGACTGGGCATCAGGATTTAAGAAAAGCTTACCCGTTGCGATGGGGTATTTGCCTGCCGGCATCGCATTTGGCGTATTAGCACAAGTAGCCGGCATTCCGCTTTGGGCGACAGTGATGCTAAGCGTGGTGCTCTATGCAGGCGCAGCTCAATATGCCTGTTTGCCCATGCTCAGTGCCGGCTTGCCCATTGGCACGATAGCGACCAACATTGCGGCTATTAACTTGCGTCATATCTTTTATGGGATGCCGTTATTACAATCCTTACCGGACAACAAGTTGGCTAAGACCTACTGTTTGTTTGCGCTCACGGACGAGACATTTTCGGTGATGACGAGCCTACCGCAGGCATCACGTAAGGCGTTAATTCTGCCGATTAGCTTATTCAATCAAAGCTGGTGGGTGATTGCAGGGGCGATTGGATTTTTGCTTGGTGGGACGTTAAGCAATTTGATACCGCATTTGGATTTTGCCTTAGTCTGTCTGTTTGCTATTTTGGCGTATGAGCAGTTTCAAAGCATCAAGCGCTACTTCCCGATTGGTATCGCAGTGATTTCTTTAATCATTGCTTCTTTTTTTACCAGTGACTGGTTATTATTGATGGCTATTACCATTTGTATGCTGCTTATCTTGGCACGTGGATTTTGGGTAGGACGTCATACGCTCGATGCTGCTAGCGAGAAAGGAGATTGCAATGACCAGTAGCTATCTGATTCTTGCGACCTTTGCGATGGCGGGCGTGACCTTTATCATCCGTGCCCTGCCTGCTCTTATTCCTAAACAAATACTCGATACGCCTTGGCTACATCGCTTAAACGAAAGCTTGCCACTATCAGTGATGGTGCTACTGATTTTAACCAGTCTGTCTTATCAAGATTTATCCACTGTCACAGGGATGCACAGTGCGGAACTGCATTTATTATTGGCACAAATTGGCGCGCTTATTTTAGTGCTGCTTGTTTATCACATTAGTCGTCAGTTATTGGTCAGTATGATTGTAGGCATTGCTGCATTAAATGGCTTATTGTGGGTGTTTACTCATCTTCTCTCTTAATTGACTGTTGGCGTATTAAATGAGCTGCGTAAAGATGCCATTGTCGCAGCCTGTTATGATTTAGACGCACTCATTTACAAGTGGCAGTGCCGATGACCGCCGGTCAGGAATTTAATGCGTTTGCCACTATGATAAAAGCTGAGGAAAAACGCATCGAAGAGTCTCGCCACCTGTAATATGAAATCAAAAAGGGAGATTATCTATTGATAATCTCCCTTTTTTTAAGTAGCCTAATCGGCTCTAATATACTTTTAAGGATTTTTTATGAACAAGCTTTTGACCAATGCTACTCTACTTATGACCGTTGCTTTAGCCGGATGTAGCTCAACAGGAACAGTCCTTAGCAATACTGGTGAAGCTGGCACTGCTGTGGGTAATGCCACCAACATGGGTATGAATATCTTTAAATCTGCGGTAGATAATCAGTGCCGTAGTGAGATTGAGAAGCAAAATGCGTGGCGTATTGCCCGTGTTGCTATGAATTCAGAGCAAGAAGAAGCCGCTAAAACCAAAATCTGTGGCTGCGTGAGCGAGCAAGCACCTCAGCAAGTCACGGTTATGGACATGACTAACGCCGCAATCGACTCAAAATATCGCTCGCAGTTGGTTACTAAAGTTGTGGCTAAATCACTACAAACTTGTTATGCCAATTTTACCAAGCCAAGTGCGTAAATACTCTGTATGTCAGTATAATAGTTAGAGCGGCTGCGAAATAAGTCTTTTAGTAGTTAAACGGACACGGCTTGCTCTAACAATATCTTTCTTTGATGATTCGTATCTGCTGTTACTTCCAGCTTGTCATCTAATGTCAATCTAGATAAGTTTGCTAAGTTATAAGGCGATAACTGTTTATATAGACTCACTACCTCTCCCATAATAAGCAGTGCTGGCGTAGGTAGATTCACTGTCGCCTGCTGAGCGGTGATACTCTCTAGAGTGCCGACTAAGATTTGTTGAGTTGGCAGGCTGGCATGACTAATCAGCGCAAAGGGCGTTTTTGGATCACGGCCCGCTTGTATTAAGCCCTGTGTTAAACTCTCTAATCGATGCAACCCCATATATAGCACAACCGTTTGTGTCGGATCGAGCATCTCAGCGAAGTCCTCATTCGGTGCATTGGTTTTTTTATAAGCGGTGACAAATTTAACCGACTGTGCGCAGTCACGGTGGGTCAGCGGAATGCCAGTGCTACTGGCGGCAGCACTTGCAGCGGTAATACCCGGAATAGATTCAAAGCAAATCCCATGCTTAACTACCGTTTGTAGCTCTTCGCCACCACGACCAAATATAAAGGGATCGCCGCCTTTTAGACGCACGACACATTTGCCAGCTTGAGCATGAGTGACTAACAGCTGATTAATATCTTGCTGAGGCAGGGCGTGATTGTCCCGTCTTTTTCCAACAAATATTTTTTTTGCCTGTAATGAACACATGTCTAGGATATCTTGCGACGCTAAGCTATCGTAAAGTACGACGTCGGCTTGCTGCATCACCCGATACGCCTTTAGAGTCAATAGCTCTGGATCACCCGATCCTGCACCAACTAAATACACTGCCCCTTTTTGAGCCTGTTTTTGCGAAGTCTTAGCGTTGTAGCTCTGTAGCAAATTATTTGGGGTATAAGAAGATGAATTAGACGATGATGATATGTCTGATAAAGGGACTAAATGTGATAGTGCTGATAGAATTGAGTCGGTCATGCTGGGTGGCGCTCCTGGCGTATAACATATAAATGGCTGAACACTGACGCTACAAGTTAATTCATATGGAGAAAATAAACATTTGAATCAGTTAATTACATTTGAGCGTCATTTCAGTGTCAGTACTTATAAGCTGCAATTGATATGCCAACCGGTCATAACACCCTCCAAATCTATTAAGGCTACGCATATTCTTTAATAAGCTCATTGATTTGACCCACACATGAGCCACAATTGGTGCCTGCTTGACATAATTTGCCAACAGTAATCGCATCTGTCGCCTTATCACTTTTTATGGCATTAATAATGATATTTTCCCCGACTCCCATACACGCGCAGACGATAGGGCCGGGATCAACATAACCACTTGCCGGACGACCAGCCAGCAACCACTTCGTTGAAGGTACAGTACTCATATCGACAAAGCACTCGTTTAACCAATGCGTACTTGGCATCTGATCATACTCTGGCGCGATATATACCGCTAGCATTAATTGCGGTTGGTCAGGTAGTCCATGTTTGCTATGCTGATTGGCCTCATTAATAACTACCATACGAAATTGTTTGGCCTTAATATTTGCTATAAAACTGGCATTTTTAATAAAGATATCGTTAGCAATCGAGCTGTTATTACCAATTGAGCTATTCTCTAAGTCAGAAGATTCACCGTTTGCTAATTCTTCAACTGAGGCGACAAACTGTTGCCAAAATGGTAAGGTTAACCAAGCTGAACTGACCGACTCTTTTGAAGTGGCGATATTAATTAAAATGCTGTCCTGCTGGCGACTCAGGCTCCAGACTATATTGGGTAATTCAGTTGAAGACACACCCTGATCAGTAGAGTTAATCGAAGCTGAT
Source organism: Psychrobacter sp. CX16 (assembly GCF_057396245.1). Lineage (NCBI taxonomy): Bacteria > Pseudomonadati > Pseudomonadota > Gammaproteobacteria > Moraxellales > Moraxellaceae > Psychrobacter > Psychrobacter sp. CX16. The sequence goes on along the minus strand of NZ_JBXYJF010000004.1, from coordinate 153,402 downwards.
AAACCGCGTAATTGCACCAAAACAGCGTCTAACCAATCTGGATGCACCAGTAAACGTCCAACCGTTTTCATGATTAAGGGTTTGACCGTTATAGCTGAGTTCTTAAGTTCAGGCTGCGCGGATATTGGGTCAACTTTTGTGGGTATCAGTACGCCTACTCTGGCAAGATTGGCAAATGCATTGCTCCAATGCATCGGCATAAAGGCATCGCCGCTGCGCATTTCATCACTCACCTCAACTTGGGCAATAGCAACACTGGAAGCATTCGATTCAGTTGACGGCTGTACCTCATACTCAAAAGGAGACTCAGGAGAAATTGACACAAATTGTTGATCAACAACGCCTAGAGTTTCTGCGTCCTTAGGATGTAAGGTTATGGTTGGGATGGTTTGTTGTTGGTTAAGCTTTGGTGCCAGACCAGTGCGGGTCATTGTATGCCATTGATCGCGTAGACGACCGGTAATCAGACGTAGATTGATGGCATCATTAGCGGATCTATTCGAAGACGTAGTTAACTGGTCTATATCTTTGCGGGTCTGTTTGCGGGTCTGAGTGCTGTTAGTGGTCTGTGCTTCAGCTTTGATTTTGGTAGGACTCAAACTGCCCTGTTTAGGGGTAAATCTATTTATTGCCCCTGCTTTCTCAGGCGGTTTGATAGTAATAAATCGAGGGGCATTATGCTTAAAGTGTTCATCCACCACATTAATACGCGCACCACCCCATTGAAACGGTAGCATGGCATCATATTGGTCTACGCTTAAAACAGGGCTCTCGTTATTTAAAAAACTGCTTTCGTTATTGGCCTCAAGTTTAGATGAGATCTCACTCAATAGATCCAACTGTCTGGGATGGTTATCCTGTTGATAGCTGGTCAGTGCCGCATGTTCACTAAATATCTCACTAGGATGCTGGTAGTCAAACCCTGCATATCCCATGTGTTTGGCAACTTGCGAGAGTATCCACCAATCAGGCTTAGACTCTCCAACGGCAGGCATTAACGAACGCTGACGTGAAATCTGTCGTTCAGAATTAGTAACCGTCCCTGACTTCTCGCCCCAACCTTGAGCCGGCAAAACGATATCGGCACACTTAATAGTATCATTGTCTTTAGAGCATTCAGAGACAATGACTAGCTCACACTCCGCAAGCGCTCGACGGAATTTATCCGCTTCAGGTAAGCTGACCACTGGATTGGTTGCCATAATCCAAATGGCTTTGATACGTCCATCTAATATGGCATCAGCAGCATCGCACGCTTTAATGCCCACATTGGGTGCGATAGCTTGAGGGGCTTGCCAAAAGTCGGCTACGGCGTGACGGTGATCCGCATTTTCAAGCTCTAGATGTCCTGCCAATAGATTGGCTAAAGCGCCTACTTCTCGCCCGCCCATTGCATTAGGCTGACCGGTCAATGAAAATGGACTGGCGCCCTCTTTTCCCACCCGACCAGTCAGCAAATGTGTATTAATAATGGCATTAACTTTGTCGGTACCTGAGCTTGACTGATTCACCCCCATGCTAAAGGCAGTAACCGTTTTGGCATTATTCGCAAATAGATCATAAAACTGCTCGATAGTGTCAGTATCAAGCTGGGTAGCTTTGGCGACGGACTCAATATCCCATGACCTTGCGGAGGCCAATGCCTCATTCAAGCCTAGACACTGCTTTGCATAGGCAGCATCTTGATATCCATTTGTCTCTAGATAATTGAGTAGACCATTAAACAGATGCGTGTCTGTACCTGGTGCTAAAGGCAGGTGTAAATCTGCAAACTCACACGAATCTGTACGCCGGGGATCAATCACAATCAGCTTCTTATGAGGGTTGTCTTGTTTCGCTTTTAAAAAACGCCCAAATAAGATTGGATGACACCACGCCATGTTTGAGCCGACTAGTACTAATAAATCACAAGTTTCAAAATCGGTATAGCTACCGGGTACTAAGTCTGCGCCAAAAGCTCGTTTATGCCCAGCCACTGCGGAGGACATACATAATCGTGAGTTGGAATCGATATTGTTGTTGCCTATAAAGCCTTTAATAAACTTATTAGCGACGTAATAATCTTCAGTTAATAGCTGGCCTGAGACATATAGCATCACACTATCACGGCCATGTTGTTCGATGGTTTTTGATAAGCGATCTGCAATATCGTCTAGGATAGGCTCCCAATTAGAGGGTTGGATTTCTTTGCTTAGGCTATTTTCTTGAGTCGTCATTAATGACTTATTTATAGGCACATTTGAATGTTCATTTAAACGCCCATCCAATGGCTCACTTAATAAATCTGTAGCGGCATCAGGCGACTGCATACTTAATTTTTTATTTTGGTAATAAGGCGTCATCAAACGTCGTTCAGTACCTAAAGTTTGGGCTAAGTTATTACCCTTCGAACACAGTTTACCGTAATTGGCAGGATGATCAGGATCACCCTCAACACTCACCTCGCCATTTGCAGTGTTAATGGAGGCTAATACGCCACAGCCAACGCCGCAGTATGGGCACGTGGTTTTCACTGTTTTCAACTTATCCGTCTTATCGTTTCTTGTCCTTTCGTTTCTTGTTTTTACATTTATTGTTTTTGTGCTGCTTGGCTCCGCGCTTGTTGAATGAGCACTTAAAGATGGATTATCTTCATTGATAAGCTTTATGGGAATTAAACTGGCTAGATTGTGTTGGCTGGTATTAATAGTATTCTCGCTAAGGTTGGTGCTCTCATTATCAACTAGTATAGAGATATGCTTCGGACTGGTGGTATAGGTGTGTAGATTGTTATTTAAATCATCAATAGTATCGCTATGGGTAGTGTTACTCATACCTATGCAGGCTCCCGTGCAGCATGACTGCTTGAAGCGTCAGTTTTTGTTGTGGCCTTCCTGTTTAAATGATTATCTTCTTGGTTTACTACTGAATTATCATTCATGTTTTTTGTTAACGGCTCACCCGTGGACTCATCTAACATAGGTTGACAATAAGCAGCGCCGTATATTAATGAGTCTTTAAAGCCAGATATGTCCGTTTTATCATTAATTAACTGACTGTAAAAATTTCCATCACTGGTTTCTCCATAAAGCACCACCCCTATCAACATATTGTCCTCAATGTACAAACAATGATAATGATTTTGCGCTAAGTCCCGATAGATAACACGCTCAATCTCATTAATCTCATCATCTGCAAATTCAATTTGTCCTGCTGAGAATACGGCTATACCAGAAACTTTTAGCTTTAAGGATAATGGCACACTGACAAACGGTTGCCACTTTTTTTGATTATCTGGATAACATAAAACGCTGATAAGCGTATCGACATGTTGATTGACCGAGGACACCATGCCAAAGAGTTCTTCATTAATTTCAACACATTCACCAATGGCATAAACGTTGTTGCAGTTGGTCTGCATATACTCATCAACCACTATGCCACGATTGACCAAAATCCCACTGTCTTTGGCGAGCTTAGTATTAGGAATAATACCCACTGCCATCACAATAAAGTCAGCCGGTAAGGTTCGACCATCTTTTAGGCTTAACCCTGTAACTTCTCCGACATCATTTTTTTCAATAGTCGTAGACATCGCTGACACTTCTAGTCCGACGTTACGTAAGGTAAGTTCATTTTGTAGCATTAAGGCAGCGGGCTGATCCAACTGTCGATTTAAGACATAACTATCTACATGAACGACGCTCATACGCGCACCTTGAGATGCCAATGCACAGGCCGCCTCTAATCCCAATACACCCCCGCCAATGACCAAACCTTTTTTACCCTGCTTTGCATATTCATTGAGTAGAGTCACATCTGCCACATCTCGAAACACATGCACCCCTTTGGCGTCATGATTCGGAAAGGGAATCACCCGAGCAGTAGAGCCGGTGGCAATAACAAGCGTGTCATAACTCAAAGTATCCTTATTATCCAAAGTTAACTGCTGGCTTGCAGTGTCTATAGTATCCACACTAACCCCCGCTAATACTTTGATTCCTAAACGCTCGTATTCGCTTTTATCATACAAATAAGTGTCTTCAAATAAGGTTTCTCCTGCCAGCACTGGAGACAGCATAATACGGTTATACCCCACTTGAGGCTCTTTACTAATTAAGGTAATTTCTGGGTGTACCCCTTTACACTCCTGCCATAAAGTTGCCAGTTTAATAGCCAAACGACTGCCTGCCATACCCGCACCCACAATCACAATGCCACTAGAGATAGCATTGGGGATAGTATTAATACTGAGTGAGTTATCAGAAAGTTGCGAATTTGAGCTAGCAGTTACTTGAGCTGGCATGGGATGACCTTAGCCATTGTGGTGGCGATGTGTGCAGACATAAAATAAGCGATTGAAATTACAATTAAAAAATGGTTATGAAAAGCGCGAATTAACAAAGCTTCGGTTAGAAAAACGTTCGCTAATTAAAATTTGTGATTTTAAAAAGTACAGTTAGCAATATTAATGAGTTCCTAAAACCTTAAATATTAAAAAAACAATAATGACACTTTGTATCAAGCAAATGCCATGCCATACCATTAAGGGATGACGTTTGATCAACGGTTCAGGATCATTTACTGAGGCCATATTATCTGGATTGAACTCTTGCAGAAACTCACCGATTGCTTGGTAACGAACATTGGTATTACGGTGCATAGCTCGCAATAGCGCTTGCTGGCTAGAAAACGGTACGTTTTGCTTACGTAGTAATTCTGTAGGCACTTTCAGAGCACTGGTTGGCGACATAAGCTGTTGCGAGGTAAAAGGCAACTCGCCCGTTAATAACTCAAAGCCGATAACCGCTATGGAAAATAAATCTGAATGCACCCCTTTTGGTGCATCCGTGTAGTATTCAGGTGCAGCGTAATGCAAATCGCCAACAGGCGGACGGGTACTGTCTTTTAAAATTGAAGAACTTACTGAGCCAAAGTCGATCAACTTAACCGCTCCGCTTTTGGTCAATAATATATTTTCTGGTTTTAAATCTTGGTGCAATAAGTAGTTTCGGTGCATCACCCGAACTGCCATGCCAATCTTGGTCAATAAGTCATGAGTTTGCCAAATATCACAAGGCGCATTGCGCTCAATAAACATCCTCAGACTCTCGCCTTCAACGTATTCGGTCAAGTGATATAAATATAAGGTACTTGCGGGAACTGGATAATAGCGAAGTAATCCTGAGTCACTGAATGTTGAGTTTGACTGCTGACCCTCCTTTGTCTCTTTAGTGTGCACATTATTAATAACAGGGCTATTAGGATCAATTTGGTTATAAGAAGACTCCCCTGCTCGGCGATTTTTGGATAAGCTAAGACCAATTTTGCGTTCTTTTAAGAAATCACGAATATAGTTTCCATCGTCAACCGTATTAATACTGGGCGACTTAAGCACATATTCATGCCCCTCACTATCTACCACCAAATACACTTCACTGCGAGCGGTACGTGCGATAATTTTAGTGACTGTGAACCCGTCAATCGATTCACCTACCTCAAAACCGCTCGGTAACTTAAAGCTAGAGGCTTGTGGAGATGTTGCTATTTGAGTTGGCATTGCTATGTAAGCACTTTCGTTATTGCTATCATTGGTACTTATCTTATCCTCACTGTTATTACCCACATTATCCTCCAACGTCCTGTTAGCAGCCACTGTCTGTTTAACATCAGTAGCCATAAAGTTATTAAGCGGTTGATTCTTCGGGGTTGTTATCAATGGATAAGTGGCGGCTGGAGTGAGCATACCCAGGATAATCATACTCAGATTATCATTACTGCCCTCTTTTAACGCATGCTCACATAATCGACGACTTAATTGCCAATGTTGAATATAGTGATCAAATGAATCAGTGCTATATGCAAACTCGCCATTGTTTAAGGTTGTTTCTAAACTCGAAAGGGACTGACTGACTTCATACTGTAGCTCCGATGACTCGATAAATTCGTAGACCCCATCCGTCATAATGGCGAGGTATTCATTTTGATGTAAGGTAAACACATCTTGTTGTAAATGCACCGTCGTATCGGCACCCAAAGCCGCCGATAATGCCCCTTTATCTTGTCCTTTATGAATACGATGGTCATGGCTCAATGCAGTCAGCTCATTGACACCGAGACGATATATTCGAGAATCACCTGTGTGAAATAGATGTATACGGTCATTGATACACAGTAAACCTGACAAGGTTGATAACAGGGGTGGCACGCGTTGATAGACCTGTGAGAAATACATCGCATCATTGGCGTTATTGACGGCCTTCTTTAGCATAATAGCGACATATTCATCATTTAATAATCCGGTTCCACTTTGTACAGAACTGGTCGAATGATTAATTTGCTCAATAATATTAGGAAGCTGATTGACCACGGTTTCTGCAACCGTTTGTACCGCTAGTCTACTGGCCTGCTTTGGAAATTGGCAAGCACTCACTCCATCTGATAATAGTACTAAAAGAGGCGCTGGACCTTGCCAATCTTCATTCATCATACAATTGGTAATCAGCAAACTGTCCTGATTCTCAGTCTTACGTCCTGCCATTGACCAAAAATCAAGCCACCAACTTGCCTGCGAAGCAAATTGGTGGCTTGATGTATTGTTAGACTGGTTTTCTGTCTTATGACGCTGATCAGGACGACTGTTCCTAATATTCAACTGTTACTCCTTGGACATGTCCTGATGCGTAATAACCCTTAAACTTCTATATATAACGCTTAAAAAATTAAAATTAAATTATTCGTTTTCGGTTGGCTTAATGGCTCACTTTAATTTCAGCAAACGACCCGTCTGGCATCTCTTCAAGAATAACACCTGAAGGCTCTTTTAGTAAGAATAAAGCTAAGAATCCGACGACTGCCGTAGCAGCAATGACCATAAAGAAGATCTGATAAGACACCAAACTTAACACAGTAAGATACACCACTGAGCCCACGTTACCATAGGCGCCTGCCATACCCGCGAACTGACCTGTCATACTGCGCTTAATAAGGGGAATGACGGCGAATACGGCACCCTCACCCGCTTGCACAAAGAATGAGCAAAACATAGTAATCAATAACGCTAAAGCAATTGGCCAAGTAGAGTCAACCAGTCCCATCAAGAAATACCCAATCGCAAGCCCTGCCGTTAAGATGAGTAGCGTGCTTTTACGTCCAAACCGATCACTTAACCAACCCCCACCTGGGCGAGACATTAAGTTCATAAAGGCATACGATGACGCCAATAACCCTGCAGCCACCACAGACACCTCAAAGGTCTCAAGGTAGAATAACGGTAGCATTGATACTACTGCTAACTCAGACCCAAACGTGGCGAAGTATAAAATATTTAATACACCTACTTGTTTAAAGTCATAACGCTGTGCTTCGGGTACTGGCGTGGTAAACACTTCTTTATTAAAGCGATAGCTACTGACAAACTCGTAAACATACAATAAAGCTAACACAACATAGATAATATTAACCCAAAACTGACTTAATAAACTGACACCTGCTGGCGAGAGTTTCCATGCAAGTAGTGCTAATGCTAGATACATAGGCACTTTAAAGATCATCATTAACCAGAAGTCACCTGATGAGGTTACGGTCATCGCGCCATGTTTCTTAGGTTTAAAATAGGTATGCCCTTTTGGCGTATCGCGCACTTTGACATAGAATAAAATACTGTATAACCCCATAACAACGCCAGAGGTCGCACAAGCATATCGCCAGCCTTCATCTCCACCGAACCAAGCGGCAAAGCCAATCGCCAAGGTAGGCAGTATCATAGCCGCTGCTGCTGAACCAAAGTTACCCCAACCGCCATAGACGCCTTCAGCCGTTCCCAATTCATTGGCAGGAAACCAGTCACTAATCAAGCGAATACCCACTACAAAGCCTGCACCAACGAAACCTAATACGAAACGTGATAAGGCTAGCGTCGTATAGTCCTGAGCAAATGCGAAGGTAAAACAAGGTATGGCACCCAGCGCTAAAATACAGGTATAAACGATACGAGGGCCGAATCTATCCGTTAGCATGCCGATAATGACACGTGCAGGGATGGTTAACGCAACATTTAGGATCAATAACGTTTTAACTTGTTGTGAGGTTAGGTTTAGGGTTTCGCCGATGGCCGTTAGAAATGGCGCATGGTTAAACCAGACAAAGAAGGTCAAGAAAAATGCCATCCAACCTAAATGCAGAATTTTATTTTTCCCTGCAAAGGATAAGAGGTTAAGTTTTCCCTTCGACGGGGGTACGGGAGTGGCTGAAGACATATTTGATTTCCTTAATTAGGATGGGTTGCTTGCAATAACACGGTTATTCAAATGCTTATTGTTAAGCCCGTTATTAAGCTAGCTATTAAATTTTTAAGAAATTAAGTTAACGTTTAACATCGAGTATTTATCAAATGTCTTAATTAACTAAATAGTTATGCATTGATTAGAAGGCTATTCAGTAAACGGTTCTATTATCCCTGTCGTTGCAATCCCCATGCCATCCATCCGTTATTACCTTTAAAAATTATTAAATTAAACTTAAACTTTCTTAATATTAATAAATACCTTTATAGATACCGCTCTATAGAAACCGCTCGATAACGTTCAAATAAGACCAAATAAAATACGCAATAAAAATGTGTTAAAGAAAAATGAGTTAATTAAAAGGCTATAAAATTCAATAAGCGCTCGTAAAGGAGTCAGAAACGGCTGAAATGAGATTTCAATGTAATATTTAAAGTTTATTTAGCTGTATTGTTTAAGAGTGGCACGATTATTGAATGTATTAGGGTAGGCAATTGGTAAAGTGCATCATTTAAATAAGTCGCTTCCTTTACCAGACTCCCACTTTATAAATAACAACGAGCAAGGCATCTATGAGTAATACAAAGAATAACGAAACGCCAAAAGCAAATTTAGTCGTCGTCGGTAACGGAATGGTCGGTCATCATTTTGTAGAAAAAGCCATCGAGCTTGGACTAAATCATGTATACGACATTCATGTGTTTGGCGAAGAAGACCGTCCCGCCTATGACCGCGTCTATCTGTCTAGTTACTTTGAACATAAAGATGCCAGTAAACTCAACCTTGTCGATCTCGCCGATTATGATGCTGCGGGTGTTAAGTTGCATTTAAACCAACGCATCACCGATATTGATAGTGACAGTCACACCATTACCACCGAAGAAGGTCACACAATAACCTACGCTAAGCTGGTATTAGCCACAGGCTCTTATCCTTTTGTGCCGCCTATTGAAGGGGGTGGTCATTCGCATTGTCAGGTCTATCGCACCATTGCTGACTTAGATAGTATTTTAAAAGTTGCTGATAAACCCAATGTCAAAAAAGGCGTGGTTGTCGGTGGTGGTTTACTTGGGCTGGAAGCAGCAAAAGCATTAGTGACATTGGGCCTTGACACCTATGTGGTAGAGTTTGCCCCTCAGCTCATGGGCGTGCAGCTAGACGCAGCAGGCGGTGAAATACTTAAGAAAAAAATTGAATCATTAGGCGTCAAGGTTCTCACCGGCAAAAACACCAAAGAGATCATTCATAACCGCCGCGTATCACTCAATCATGATATTCATCAAAAAGATGAACAAGACATTCATCTAGACAAAGATACCTATTTAACCATGCAGTTCACTGACGACACTCAGCTTGATACTGATCTTATCGTCTTTAGTGCGGGTATCCGTCCTCAAGATGGCATTATGAAACAAAATCCAGAATGTGGTGTTGAGCTTGGCGGTCGTGGTGGTATTTTGATTAACGATCAGTGTCAAACTAACGATAGCGATATATATGCTATCGGTGAGTGCGCCGTTTGGGACAACAAGGTCTTTGGACTGGTAGCACCAGGCTATACGATGGCAAGCATTTGTGCTGCACAGATAGCGGGCGATACAGATAAGACCTTTACCGGTGCAGATATGAGCACCAAGCTTAAGCTTATGGGCGTAGATGTCGGCAGTATCGGTGATGCACATGGTAAAACTGAAGGCAGCTTAAGCTATGTCTATCAGAACCCTGCTGAGGGTATTTATAAGAAACTGGTCACCAGTAGCGATAATAAGAAGTTACTGGGCGCCGTTATGGTCGGTGACACCGAAGACTATAACAATTTACTACAGCTATTCTTAAACGACATCGACCTGCCCGCCCATCCCGAAAGCCTTATCTTACCCAATGTCGAAAAACCATCAATGGGTGTCGAAAATCTACCCGACACAGCGACGATTTGTTCATGCTTTAATGTGACCAAAGGCGCTATTTGCGGTGCTGTTGAAGAGGGTGCTTATTCGCTTGCTGAGGTCAAAAGTTGCACCAAAGCAGGGACAGGCTGTGGTGGCTGCGCCCCTATGGTAAAAGATGTACTTGCTTATCAGCTGACCGAACTTGGCTTTGAGGTGAATAATGACTTATGTGAGCATTTCGCTTATTCGCGTCAAGAGCTATACAGCTTAGTTCGTGTCCATGAAATCAAGACCTTCGATGAGCTATTAACGCAACATGGCTCTGGACGTGGTTGTGAGATTTGTAAGCCTGCTGTGGCCTCTATCTTATCCTCATGCTGGAATGATTATGTCTTAAAAACGGAACTTGCCCCTCTTCAAGAAACCAATGACTATTACTTAGGTAATATCCAAAAAGATGGTACCTACTCTGTTGTACCGCGTGTGGCGGGTGGTGAAATTACCGCGGACAAATTAATAGTACTGGGTCAAGTTGCCAAAGACTTTAATTTGTATACCAAAATAACCGGCGGACAGCGTGTTGACTTATTTGGTGCACGTCTTGAGCAATTGCCCGATATTTGGGAGCGCTTAGTGGAGGCTGGTTTTGAAACCGGTCATGCCTATGGCAAGTCTCTACGTACCGTAAAATCTTGCGTCGGTAACAACTGGTGTCGTTACGGGGTCGCAGACAGTGTTGGTTTAGCATTGACCTTAGAGAACCGCTATAAAGGCGTGCGCTCACCGCACAAAATCAAAATGGGCGTCTCAGGCTGTACGCGCGAATGTGCCGAAGCACAATCGAAAGACTTTGGTGTGATCGCCACCGAAAATGGCTGGAACTTATATGTTGCAGGTAATGGTGGTATGGTGCCACGTCATGCAGAGTTATTCGCCAAAGATCTTGATACCGAGACCCTGATTAAATATATCGACCGCATTACCATGTTCTATATTAAAACAGCGGACAAATTACAGCGCACCTCAAAGTGGCGTGAAAGCTTAGAAGGCGGTCTAGAGTACTTACAAGATGTGATTATCAATGATAGTCTAGGCATCGCCAAAGAGCTTGAAGATCAAATGCAGCTATTGGTGGATAATTATGTTTGCGAATGGAAAGAAACCATCACCGATAAAGAAAAACTCAAACGTTTCCGTCATTTCGTAAACAGTGAGCTTGGTGATGACAATGTGGTGTTTGTGACCGAACGTGAGCAAATCCGTCCAGCGACTGAAGAAGAGAAAAAGGTCTTAGAGCCGACTGCCGGATAGCGCAAACGACGACACTACTCACCATTTTAATAAACACAGGAATACCCTATGATAACCCAGCCTATTTGCAAACTTGACGATATTATCCCTGAGGGCGGTGTTTGCGCACTCATTGAGGGCAAACAAATCGCCGTATTTCGCACCAAAAACGACGAACTATTCGCTATTGACAACTTTGATCCCTTTAGCAAAGCCAATGTGCTATCGCGCGGTCTTATTGGTGGCACAATCATCAAAAGTGAGTCAGAAGAGGACAGCACCAACGACAGCAATGATGCTAGCAGTGCTCAGCGAGAAGTCATCTATGTCGCCTCCCCTATTTACAAGCAGCGCTTTGACTTAGCCACAGGTCAATGCTTAGACGATGAAACCGTTAAGTTAAACAGCTACGAGGTCGCTTTAGAAGGCGATCAAGTGGTCATCAAACTAGCTGATAACGCTGCTGCTTAGTTTTTGGGGGATAATAATAAGTAAGGTATAAGCCTGAACTAATAATTATCGGCATCACCTTTAGAACTATATACTACCGCTGCATAGCCCAACCAAAGCAACTGCAACGGTAGAGTTACGACATCGACAGCAACAGCCATCGGTAAATACAAAAGGTTCCCATACTCTCGGTAAGTTTTTGTCCCACCTTTTCTAATTTCGACTTTACGACCTTTTGACAACGAATAATTGGGTTTGTCAGTAGGTCGGCTTTTATAAATCTGTCCCATTAATCTATGGCTACATTTATAATATACTTTAGGTCGAAGTCCATCGGTTTTATCTGTCTTACACAGCCTATCTAAAATTACCTTCTCTTCTTTAGTATAGTTTTCATCTGATTTTTTATATTTTAAAATACAACCGCTTATTTGAGTTAAGAGCTCTACACTTTAAAATAGTTTAAATAAGTCTGTTAAATAAATCCATAATTATTTTAAGGGGTTTTTGAACAGAAAAAGGGTAAGTCATGACGACTTACCCTTTTTTATTTAAATCATTACCTCTATTCGAATCAAATCTTACTATTGAATCTGACGCGCATAAAAGTTTAATTCTTGCCCCATAACAGGGATGCTTTGCTCTAGATACTCTAAGGTATTTTGCGCATCTTCAACTGGGATATACCCCTCTTTGGTCAATCTAACCAATTCACTGCCAATATGCTGCACCTCATCAAGTTCAGGCAGCTCGCCTGTACCTAGACCGTTTACCACCTTATTAATCGACTCATAAACTTCTCGGCGCTCGGCCAGCTTGACAGGATCGTTCTTATCAGCAGGCAGACCGGTACTATACACAGAATCATTATCGCCTGCGCCCTGACCTTTGTTCAGCATCGCCTGCTGATTTGCACTTGTATCGCTCATTTCTGAGTTAAGCGGCTGCGTTATCAGGCTACTATCCGAATTATTAGATTCGGGTATAACGACAGATTCTGTTTGCTCAGACGTATTTTCTTGATTTAAATCAATACTATTTCTATCGGCTGGACTGTTATTAAAGCCACTGTTGTATAGCCATAGGGCGATAACCACAGCGACAATCAGTCCAATTACCACCCCTAGTTTATTTTTCATATCACACACTTTTTATTATTGTTGCTAACATTTTGAATCACTTTTTATTAAGATATTACCGGCTATTGAGTCCTGAAAAGACAAAGCGAATACTATCTATTTACTATGTCTTTTAGTCGCCATATTGCCCAGCGATTGTTTATAGGTAGATTTTACTGGCCATTTACCCATGTTTGCGGCACATAGCCCACACGCACACGCTGCGGATGGTTACCGACGGGCACTGTGGCAACTTTTGAACCGGTTTCAAAATCAATAACCGTTACGCTATCGCCTTCACTTTCTGATATCAGGCAATTTTGACCATCTGGCGTAATCGTTGCCCAATACGGTTTACTGGCCGAGACCACAGGTGTGTGTTCGTACGTCTTCGTATCTACAATAGTGACATAATCATCCATCGTGCCTGCCACACAAAGCTTGCTGCCATCCAAATTAATTGATAAGCCATGGTGACGAGAGTCATTTACCCAGTCTTTACGCTTAGCTGGAATCGTATCGCTACCGGGCAGTTCAACAATTTTGTTAATACTATCGCTGTTTAAATCATATTCAAATAAACCATTAAAGAAAGACACCTGACCATATAGCTTAGTCTCATCTGGGCTTAATACCGCAGGGCGCACCGCATTAGATAAATCATCACGGCCATACGCATCAAGGGCGGGACGCAAATCAATGGTTTTAATGACTTTATAATCGTTCTTGGTATCGGCAATGGTTAATACGCGATTACCCTTAGTAAAATCTTGCCACGGGGCATCCATACTGCTGGTTACATTACCGATAGATGAGTTTAGTATTTTAGTACCGCCGGCAAAGAAAATATTTTCATGAGGCTTATCACCGGTTGAAAAATTACCAAGCTCTTTACCTGTATTAATGTCTAATACATGCACGATATTGCCGGTTGATGCAGATACTGCAACTCTCTGACCATCCGGTGATACAGCCATGTGATCAGCGCGCAGACCTTTTACCGCAAAGCGCCAGTTAATCTTCCCAGACTCGATATCAATAGACACCACATCGGCAAAGCTTGGACGAGACACCACCAACGACTTACCATCTGGGGTGGAATACATGTCATCAACCAACTGATCATTACCCTCACCCGCGCTATTGCGAATATAGAAAAAGGCAATCCACTTAATCGGATTCCAGTAAATTTCCTGTAAGCGCTGTTGCTTATCTGGTATCGCATTGATGGTACCAATCTGACCATAGTCACCATCTGGACGAATCACAGTGACCGTGCCATCCCAGTTATTACCCACAAAGAATACCTGTTTGGCATTATCCGGCGCTGTTTCTAGTGTGCCTTGGCTTTGGGCATTTGCCGGCAGAGACAACGGAGTTAATACAGCAGTAGCGGCAATAGCCGTTGCAATAACCGAAGCCAATAGTGTTTTTTTGGTAAGCGAGGTACGGCGACGCTGCGATACAGCATCAGAGATGGAGCGGGGCATAATGACATCCTTGTTTAAAATTTAATATTTCCATATTGGTGCAAATATAAGTGTATGGTTAACAGAGTAGTTTAATTTTCGGCTAAATAAAAGTGTATTAAGCAAATTAGCTTTCGTTAATGGTTAGTTTGCGCTTTAGTCGTTAGTATTCAATACTCTAAGATAGACAAGATTAATCGACCTAACTATCTGATTACTGTCATCTTAATGTGATATACACTCGCTACTATATGGAGATTCAAAGATTATAAGGATGATTGCAAATGAAAAGACGTGACTTTTTAAAACTTGGTGGACAAATTGGCATAACCAGTATCATGCTGTCGCAGCTCACCGCTTGCCTGCCTGAAGTAGATGACTTAGGTTATGATGGAGAAATGCCATTTTTACACGGTGTGGCCAGCGGTGACCCACTCCATGACAGAGTTATTTTATGGACGCGCATCACTAATGACGGCAGTATCGAAGCACCTATCATCCCAGTCAGCTACGTGGTCGCCAGTGACCCTGATTTCAAAAATATTGTGGCAAAAGGAACGAGCCAAGCCACTGCGGAGACCGACTTTACCGTTAAAGTCGACCCTATCCTACCGCTTGCCGATAGCACCTACTATTACGCTTTTGAAGCGCTTGGGTACATCTCACCAGTTGGGCGCACCAAAACCATTCCGCATCCCGATACCGCCGCCATCGATGTTAATAGAGTCCGCTTAGCTGTGGTTTCTTGCTCCAATTACGGCTTTGGCTATTTTAATGGCTATGCTGATATTGCGAGACAACCAGATATTTCAGCGGTCATTCATCTCGGCGACTATATTTACGAGCACCCACAAGGCTTTTATAGTGAACCGTTACTGCTGCATAAACGCCAACTTGACCCAAAACATGAAATCGTCAGCTTAGAGGATTATCGCCGCCGTTATGCCTGTTATCGTACCGATATTGATTTGCAAGAATGCCACCGACAGCATCCGTTTATCGTTATTTGGGACGATCATGAGATTGCCAATGATTCGTGGATGGAAGGGGCGCAAAATCACCAACCCAGTGAAGGCAGTTATATTGATCGAAAAATGGCAGCCGTACGTGCCTACCATGAATGGATGCCCATTCGTAGCAATGACAGCAACTCACTAGACAGCCATCTGCGTATTTACAGACGTTTCGAGTTTGGTAAATTATTTGATTTAACGCTGCTAGACACACGTATTTTTGGTCGTCAAAAGCCCGATGCGTCAGCAAGCAACGAGCCCGGAAGACAGCTACTAGGATTAGAGCAGGAAAATTGGCTTTATTTAAATCTTTTAGAAGGCAAACGCCGAGAGGCCACTTGGCAACTACTGGGTCAACAAGTGATTCTTGCGCCATTTAAAGGCAGTTCAGCAACTGGCTCTAGTGACTTATGGAATGGTTATGCCAGTGCGCGTACCCGCCTGCTCAACTTTATTGAAGAAAATGAGATTAATAATACCGTGGTATTAACCGGTGATTATCATGCCTCTTTTGCCTTCGATATTGCTCAGGACCCCTTTGATAAAAAGAGCTATAACCCAGAGACCGGTGAAGGTGCTATTGCGGTAGAGTTTGTCTGCCCTGCCCTAACTTCTGGCACTTTCCCAGAGATTGCTGGACCTTGGTTGAATCCACATCAGAAGTTTAATAACCAATTTGATCATGGTTATATGCTGCTTGATGTCACCCAAGAGGCTTGTCAATGCGAATGGTATTACGTCAACACCTTACTGCGCCGTGATCCCAATTGCCGTTATGCTAAGGGCTTGCTGACTCAGGTGAACACCAACCATTTAGTCGATGCTGAGCAGTCTAGACCGATTGCTCAAGTCTCTACGTTATCACCGAATGACAAAGCGGTAGGCATGAAAAAGTCTAAGTTATTAACGGGCGTTTAAATACGCCTTTTAATCCGAGTGCGGTTGGGTACGTATGAAATCACACCCAGCCGTTTTCACGAAATTGCTTTAATACACTGATAAACTCACGCATTTCCTCAGGGGTACCTAACGTCAGACGGTTATAACCGGTAATGGGCGGAAAGGCACGCCCCACCACAATGCCATGCTCTTTCATTCTATCAATATAGGTCTGCACATTACCTTTTATTTCATGAAAAATAAAGTTGGCTTGTGATGGCAGATAACGTAGACCCAGCTCATCAAGTACCTCCTCTACCATCTGGCGTGATTGTTTGGTAGTCTGTAGGCTATGCTGCAAGAATGCCTCGTCCTCTAGCGTGGCGAGTACTGCTACTGCACCGGCAAGGTTGGTATTATCTACCGTCATAACCGCTTCAAGTTCGGTAATGGTGTCTGCCATGGCAACCGCATATCCGACACGCATACTTGCCAGCGCGCACAATTTAGAAAAGGTGCGAATCACAATAAGATTATCTGACAGCCCCTCTCTGACCCATTCGATACCGGTCTCATAGCTTGGATCAGTGACATACTCTGCATAAGCTTCATCTAACAAGAAGTAATGGTCTTTAGACGCAGTCGCCACCCAATCTTTTAGCTTTTGAGTATCAGTAATCGTCGCTGTTGGGTTATTTGGATTACACAGATAAAGTAGACTTAATCCGTCAAACTCATCAGCTACCTTTTTAAGATTCGCCAAATCCAAATCATAACTTGACTCAGTCAGCGGCACTTTCATCACTGGTACATCTAAGCGATTGGCATAGTTCTCCGCATAAGCAAAAGTCGGATCAGGTACGATGACTTGCAGCGCCCTGCCCTGTTTTAAGGCTTTAAATAACAGCATCTGCACGACGGTTCGGATATTCTCACTCGATCCGTTACTCAGCGATATCTGATTTTCTGCGACCTGCTGAAGCTTAGCTATCTTAGTAATCAGTGCCGCACGTTGATCGTCAGGATAACGAAAACCGACATCTAGAGAATTCATAATCGCGTCTCTGGCGGACTGCGCCATGCCCAAAGAGTTTTCGTTTGAGTTTAATTCTAATAAGCTTGAGGTCTGCAAAATAAAGGACACCTATTGGTTAAAGTGGTGAATTAATTCGGCTATCTTAAGTGGCATTTCTCTTAAATTCAAGCCGTATAGTCAACTAGCAGTAAAGTAAAGCTACTGTAGACGCGGGTTATCTATAACTTTCATAGCCTATGAAAATACGTATAAGCAAAAGAGCATCTTAAATAACATACGTTGCGCCCTACTCTACTTTTAAAGCAAGTCGCTATAGTTATATACACTGATGGTTAAAAACAAAAAAGATGCGTCATTTAAATGACGCACCTTTTCATTGAGACAGTTCAAGCTTTGATTTACACAATTAGCGCTTTTATAGGCCAATAGTTATTGAACGATATACGCTTTAAGTTCCATCACTTTATCACGCGTTTTCGCCGCATCCTCAAACTTAAGCACGCGAGAGAATTGCTTCATTTGTTTCTCTAAGCGGTTAATCTCTTTAGCGAGTAAGTCTGGACTACGCAGTATTTCAATATCAACATCGGGCAGGCCACTACTGCTCGGTATGGCCTGATTGTCATTGAGATCTTCCTCGACCTCACCGGTATCAATCTTATCGGTAATACTGCGGGTCGCAGACTTCGGCGTAATGCCATGCTCAAGGTTAAAGGCAATTTGCTTTTCACGGCGGCGATCCGTCTCTTCAATCGCCTTTTGCATACTTGGCGTAATGCGATCAGCGTACAAAATGGCCTTACCATTTAAGTTACGCGCAGCACGACCAATGGTCTGAATCAAGGATCGCTCTGAGCGCAAAAAACCCTCTTTGTCAGCGTCAAATATTGCCACCAAGGACACCTCCGGCATATCGAGACCCTCACGCAGCAAGTTAATACCGACTAACACATCATGCACACCAGTGCGCAGCTCATGGATAATCTGCATACGCTCAACCGTATCAATATCCGAATGCAGATACGCCACTTTGACATCATATTCTTTCAGATAATCGGTTAAGTCCTCGGACATGCGTTTGGTCAACGTGGTGATAAGCACCCGCTCATTGACCTCACGGCGCTTGGTAATCTCAGACAGCACATCATCAACTTGGGTCAATACCGGGCGAATCTCAATCTCAGGGTCAATCAGACCAGTCGGACGCACCACCTGCTCGACCACTTGCTCACTGTGCTCAAGCTCATAAAGCGCCGGCGTCGCAGAGACAAATATAGTGGTGGGTTTGATTTTCTCCCACTCCTCAAACTTCATTGGACGGTTGTCCATCGCACTCGGCAGACGGAAGCCGTAATTGACTAGGTTCTCTTTTCGTGAGCGGTCCCCTTTATACATGGCACCGATTTGAGGCACAGTTACGTGAGATTCGTCAATGAACAGCAACGCATCAGGAGGGATATAATCGAACAAAGTCGGAGGCGCTACACCGGCTGGGCGACCTGATAAATGCTGTGAGTAGTTCTCAATACCGTTACAGTAGCCAAGCTGCTGAATCATCTCAAGGTCATACTGGGTACGCTCTTTGATGCGCTGCGCCTCAATAAGTTTGTCATGTTCCCGAAAGTACTCCAGACGCTCATCAAGCTCGGCGCGAATGGTCTTGCTGGCAGCCTCAAGCTTCTCACGTGGCGTCACATAGTGCGACTTTGGATATATCGTAATACGCGGCACACTACGCACCGTTTTACCGGTTAGCGGATCAAACCAGCTGATCTTTTCCACTTCATCATCAAACATGCTGATACGTACCGCCAGCTGTTCTGATTCCGCAGGATAAATATCTAATAGCTCACCGCGTAATCGGTACGTCCCACGCTCGAAGTCTAGCTCGTTTCGGGTATATTGCAGCGCCACCAAGCGCTTAATTAGTGCATTGCGGTCAATCATATCACCGACCACAATGTGCAATAGCATCTTTAAATAACTCTCTGGATCACCTAGACCATAAATTGAGGACACCGAAGAGATGATAATGGCATCACGGCGCTCAAGTAACGCACGGGTGGCTGACAGACGCATTTGGTCAATGTGATCATTAATGGCACTGTCTTTTTCAATAAAGGTATCACTGGCCGCGACATAGGCTTCGGGCTGATAATAGTCGTAATAACTGACGAAGTATTCAACCGCATTATTTGGAAAAAAGGATTTAAACTCACCATATAGCTGGGCGGCTAAGGTTTTGTTGTGCGCCATGATGATAGTCGGTCGCTGCGTCTCACTGATAACCTTGGCCATCGTATAGGTCTTACCAGAGCCAGTAACACCCAACAATAGCTGCGCATCCATGCCAGCATTGATGCCCTTGACTAGCTTTTTAATGGCTTGTGGTTGGTCGCCTGCGGGTTCAAAGTCTGTCACCATTTCAAAGGCACGGCTGGAAATTAAGGTGCCGGATACGTTAACACCGGTAATTTCGGCTTCACCTTGCAATTGGGTGGCAAGTTGGTTTAACTGTCGTGAGGATCTGGGTTCGGGCATTCGCATAGATAGAGTCTTTTATAATTAATCTTTTTAATCTGATGAACAATTTATTAAATAGGAATTTTCGTATTAAATGGTGTATTAAGGGATGTCACTTGATGCTCTATTTATGGGGGCACTAAGGCAAGTTTTAAAGGATTTAAGATCCTAGGTTTGGGCTTTCTTCAATTTATTACATTGTCTTACAAACTGTATGACGAAACACTATAAACCTTAGAAGTTATTGCTCATTGTCTCTGTTAATATAGACAGCATAATAAATAAGCCAAACAAGATGGTCGTTCATTCAAACTGTCTTCAATTAGTTATTTATTTAGATCGTTGTTTACACCGTTATAAAATCTATTATTACGACAATTCAAATTCAATTCAAATTCAGTTCAAATTATAAATAATTAAATTATAAGGATAAAATTATGAGAGAACGTTACGCAAGTGGTATCGATGACAAAACTGCTAAAAAAATGATTGAGCTATTAAACTATAACCTAGCGAATCTGATTGACCTAAGTATGGACAGTAAACAATGCCATTGGAATCTTCAAGGCAAAGGCTTTATCGGTGTTCACACGCTACTTGATGAAACCTATGAGCGTCTTACTGAAGCCTATGACACGGTCGCTGAACGTATTGTTATTTTAGGTGGTAAGGCAAATGGTATTTCTCGCCGTGTGACGGACGACTCTATTTTAGAGCCTTATCCTACTGAGATTACTAAAATCGATCAACACGTTCGTGAGCTGACTAATCGTTATAAAATAGTCGCTGAAGAACTTCGTAAAGCGATTGAAAAAGCCGGTGAAGCGGGCGATGAAGACACTGCAGATTTATTTACAGAAGTTAGCCGTATTGTAGATAAAGATGCTTGGTTTATCGGTGCAAATGTGCCTGAAAACAAATAATAGAGAATAGATTAATCAGCTATTTGGCTCGTATATAGAACAACTCGTACAAAAAATCGCCCTTAAATATTTAAGGGCGATTTTTTTGTTATATCAAGCACGTTAAATTAGTACGTTCATACTAATTACTTCTTAAGGTCATCACTCGGTTTGCACGCACCCTCAAGATTACCAGGAGGGGCATTATCAATCTCACAACCTGGACGATTCGCTTGCTCCATACGCATTTTTTTACGCTCAATTGCCGCATCAAATCGGCACTGCTGCAGATAATCTTTAATCTCTAATGGCGGCACTGGCGTTGGTTTACCATTTTTATCGACCGCTACCATAGTAAAGTAACAGCTATTGGTATGGCGCACTGTACGCTCTTGGATATTCTCAGCTTCAACACGGATGCCGACTTCCATTGAGGTACGGCCGACATGGTTAATATTAGCTGCAAAGGTGACCAATTCGCCCACATAAATAGGCTCTAAAAACATCACCTGATCAACAGATAACGTTACAACATAGCTGCCGCTATACCGACTAGCGCAAGCATAAGCGACCTGATCAAGCATTTTTAATAAGTCACCACCATGGACATTTCCAATAAAGTTGGCCATATCTGGGGTCATTAATACGGACATATAGAGTTCGTGTTTTAGCGGCGCTCTAACAGCGGTGCTAGAGGTGTTAAGCTGTGGCATAGTCTTCCTTTAAATTTTAAATAATCGATCGATAACAGACTCATTTTGGCTATCGTATGGCTAAAAAAGTGCTCTTATTGCAATAACAATCAAAATAAGTGTAAAAAACACGCTTATGATGGTGAGAGTAACCTTAGTTTAGCGTAACCTCAATTGGCTTAGCAATTTAACTTAACACTTATCGTCTGTGTTTTGGTGTTTACAAGTTAATTAGTGAAATTATTAGTGAGAGATTTTGGCTCATTATCTGTTTTTCTCGACCTATAAACCGATTAAATTGAAAAAAAATCGATTATTTTCGATTTTTTTTCAAAAAAGGGTTGACGCTTAAAATTTATCTGCTAGAATACGCCCCACTTAACGCAAACAGCACTTAGTTCTTAGTGTGTTTTTTAAGTTATTCCCTAATAGCTCAGTTGGTAGAGCATCGGACTGTTAATCCGTGTGTCCCTGGTTCGAGCCCAGGTTAGGGAGCCATATTCTAGTACACAGTACTACCTTAGCAACACAGTAATTCCCTTATGGCAAATGCCAAATCCCTTATCGATTGATAAGGGATTTTTTTGTCTTGTCATTTCATTTGTCCTACCTTATAGCTTACCCTAAGGGCCGCTTTAAATTTGCATTCCCGCAATTAACCCTCTCTTCTTGTTTTAAATTCACACCTTTTGATTGAAATTACGGTAAACTACTGTTAAATTTTCTAATAAGACTGTTTTTAATTTTTTACCCACCTTCCTCTTCATAACTTTTATTTGGTAAAACATGTGGCCACTTTTTGATACACCTGCTTTCGCCCCTTTTGTCATCGCAGGTTTCGTTTTAATCATATTATTACTGGTAGAAATCGTTGGCTTTTTATTTGGTGGCTTAAGTGGTTTCTTAGATAATTTGGTACCTGACTCGCTGCTTGAAGCTGATTTTGATGCCGATATTGATATGGATATTAACAGTGATATCAGTTTGGGGTTAAAAGCCTTAGATTGGTTATACGTTGGTCGTATTCCCACGATGATTCTGCTGATACTATTTATAGGCAGCTTTTGTATTAGTGGCATTATATTGCAACAGATCTCTTTATCAGTTTTGGGACATTACATAGCGCCTTGGCTAGCAAGCTTAGACGCTTTCGTGATTAGTATTCCCTCATTAAAAGTCACTGCTGCTCTGCTATATCCGATATTTCCTAAAGATGAAACGACGGCCGTCAGTGGCGACTCATTGGTAGGTCAATCGGCAAAAATAGTGATTGGGTATGCAAGCGCAGACAAACCTGCCCAGGCCAAAACACAAGATATCCATGGTCAGATTCATTATATTATGGTCGAGCCTGACCCTTCTGTTGCGACTGAAGTTACTGAACTAGACACTTTAACAACAGCCAAAATAGAACCTACTGTGTCTATGTCTGCTGCTGATCAAACTACTGATAAGAATAGTGAGAAAACTATTTATAAAATTACGGATGAAGATACGCTGGTGATTACTAAGAAAATTGGTGATCGCTATTGGGTCAAAAAAATATGAATGAACTTATGACTCTTTTAACGGCTGAGCTGAAATTTGGTTTAGTTAAAGTTTGCAAGAGTCAGCTACAGTATCCCCCTATTATTTTTGAAAATTTAAAATACTATTACACCTACAATAACACCTCATTTAAAATCAACCTATCAAACAAGGCGAATGCAAACGCGACACAAAGATAGGTTAATTAATAGAAAAGGTATCATAAGAAATATATAAGGACGTTTTATGTCAGGCTTAATCACCTACGCCATCATTGCTGGCATCATTTTTGTATTACTGTTACTGATCGGTTTTATACTCACTCGACTTTATACACGCGCCAGCAAAGAAGTCTCTTTCGTACGTACTGGTATGGGTGGTGAGCGCGTGATATTAAACGGTGGTGCATTCGTGCTACCTGTGCTGCATGAAGTTATCCCCGTTAATATGAATACCTTACGGTTAGAAGTTCGTCGTGCCAATGAAGAGGCACTCATTACCAAAGATCGTATGCGGGTCGATGTCAAAGCTGAGTTTTATGTGCGTGTTAGTCCTCTCAAAGAGTCCATCGCCACCGCCGCCCAGACACTGGGTATGAAAACCATGGCACCTGATGAGCTAAAAAATCTGGTAGAAGGTAAGTTTGTTGATGCCCTACGTGCTGTCGCTGCTGAAATGCAAATGGAAGAGTTGCACGAAAAGCGGGTTGATTTTGTGCAACGTGTCCAGCGCGCCGTGTCAGAGGATTTATCAAAAAACGGACTAGAGCTCGAAACGGTATCGTTAACAGGTCTGGATCAAACTAAATTTGAATACTTCAATCCGCAAAATGCGTTCGATGCCGAGGGTATGACGCGCTTGACTAAGACCATTCAAGATAGATTAAAGCTACGTAATGATATCGAGCAAGAAACAGACTTAGCAATTAAAACCAAAAACTTGGAAGCCGAACGTAGCCGTATCGATATCGTTCGTGAAGAAGAGTATGCCAAGCTTGAGCAGCAACGTGAGATCTCTATTCGCCGTGCTGAACAATCATCAAACATCGCTTCTGAAGAGAGTATGAAAGAGCGAGAAGCGGAAGAAGCTAAGATTGCGGCACAACGTGAAATTGACTTACAGCGCATTAATGCCGAACGTGATATCAAAAATCAAGATATCATTAAGGAACAAGCGCTTGAACAAGCCAATATTGAACGTCAAAAAGCGATTGAGCTGGCAGAACAAGAGCGTCAAATCGCTGTTGCAGAGAAGTCACGTGCAGAGTCGGTTGCCAAAGCAGAAGCGGATAAAGCAAGAGCTTTAGCCGTTCAACAAGCGGAAAATGTAACCACCGTTCGTGAGCGTGAAATTGCGGAACGTGCCAAAGCTGTCCAACTTATTAAAGCCACCGAAGAGGCGGAAAAAGAGGCCATCGAGATCAAAGTTGCTGCCCAAGCAGAGAAGATTGCGGCCACTGATAAAGCTGAAGCGGTACGTATCGAAGCACAAGCACAAGCTGATAAACAACGCTTAATAGCCCAAGGTGAGGCTGATGCCCAATTAGTAATTGCCAAAGCCAAAGCTGAACAGTATAGAGTAGAAGCTGAAGGTCAAGAAGCGATCAATAATGCGGCTAACGTTTTATCGCCAGATCAAATTGATATGCAAGTAAGACTATCACTACTTGAGCGTCTGCCTTCTATCATTGCAGAATCGGTTAAGCCTATTGAAAACATCGATGGTATTAAAATTTTACAAGTCGGTGGCAATGGTCATAATATGCTAGGCGGATCAAACGGCGATAATAACGCCTCAAATAGCGGCAACGGTGGTGGCTCGTTGGCAGATGAAGTCGTCAGCTCAGCGCTACGCTATCGTAGCCAAGCGCCTTTGATTGACCATCTATTAGGTGAGCTTGGGCTATCTGGAGGCGGTGATATCAATGCCCTAACTCGCACCTTGGTCGATTCGCAGTTTGAGCCTGCCACTCGCGATAATAAAAACTCAAGCTCATCTAGTGAACACGCTAGCCCTTCAGGATCGACCCACGCCTCGGCAAAAAACACTGAGACGTTGCAATCGAGTCCAGCCACAGCGAACTTGCATCAATTAGATTTGCCAACAGGGGTCAATAACCGTGTGGAGAAAGCCATTAATAAAGCAGATACTAGCGCTACCTCCTATGCGGATAAAGGGAGCAAATTAACCACAGGAAATCAGCCGACTAAAATAGAAATCAGCCCTAATAATAAATAAAACGCATTAATTACCGATATTTATCATACAAAGGCTTGACACCTACCCTAACCTTGGCTAGAATACGCATCACTTAGTTAAGACTGCTTCTGCAAAGATGAGTCGATAAGTTATTCCCTAATAGCTCAGTTGGTAGAGCATCGGACTGTTAATCCGTGTGTCCCTGGTTCGAGCCCAGGTTAGGGAGCCAAATTCTAAAAGGTTTTAATACCCTTACAGCACATTTTATTAAAACCTAAAAAAGCCCTAATCAGTGATTAGGGCTTTTTTGTGTATGTGTTTTACATCTTACTTAGCGGTTTAAGTTATCCCCTAATTCACCTATAATAGATTAAATTTACTAAAAACTTGATATGGCTATGATTCCTCCGCACATACGTAATAAATTTTCGGACCATCCTCAAAAGATTACCCGCCCTATTAGCATTCGACTCTCTGAAGAGATGATCACCTTGCTAACAGAGACCGCTCAGGAGCATGGATTTAAGCGCATCCAGGGCCTTATTCGTCTATATATCCGTCAAGGGTTAGATAGAGACAATGATGGCTATACCCTAGCCGACGATGAAGTATTTATTGAGAAATTACGTGCCAACGGTGTAAGCACCTCTATCATTGAAAAATCAATCATTGATACTCACAGCAGCTATGCCACCAAAGGCTTGCTTGAAGAGCAAATTGAGCCTAAAAAATAAGCATTATCTTTTTACTTTGATTGGCTTTTTGGGCTGCCAGCAGCTCTACTCTGATTGTTCTCAGTACGCAACAAACACTGACAAAAAGCGACTTACTAACTTTTTTGCGAAAAATTAAAAATAGTACTTGCATTAGAAATCAAAATCTCTATAATACTGCACCTACGGAGTCGTGGCAGAGCGGTTGAATGCACCGGTCTTGAAAACCGGCAAGGGTTCATAGCCCTTCGAGAGTTCGAATCTCTCCGACTCCGCCAGATATTGAAAAGACCTACTTATTGATTAAGTGGGTCTTTTTTTGTGCTCAAAATTCATGCCCATAAATTTAAAAGAATTATTTACCACAGGCCTTGCATTTGAATCATTTTTCTCTATAATAGTCCACCTACTGGAGTCGTGGCAGAGCGGTTGAATGCACCGGTCTTGAAAACCGGCAAGGGTTCATAGCCCTTCGAGAGTTCGAATCTCTCCGACTCCGCCAGATACTAAAAAGGTCAGCTTATTAAATAAGCTGACCTTTTTTATGTCTTCAATTTATATTGAGTGCTATGCGTTATAGACTACGTTATATTTTAAGACTAGCCCTTAATAGAATGACGGATTAAATACGCTGCAGATGCAAACACATATCTAATAAGCGATTGGCATAGCCCCACTCGTTGTCATACCATGCAAACACCTTCACTTGCGAACCCACTTGCATCAATTGCTGACCATCAACAATCAGCGACTCAGATTGATGTATGAAGTCGCTAGAGACGAGTGGCTCCTCTGTGTAGCCCATGATGCCATTTAAGCGGCTATTGGGCTGACAAGCTGCTTGAACCACCTCTCGTACCTCATCTAGTGTCACTACTCTATCAAACACAAAATTTACGTCAATAGCTGCCACGTCAATGGTCGGTACGCGGATAGAATGACCGTCTACTTTACCAAGCATATGCGGCAAAGTGCGCTCAGTGGCGGCAATACTACTTGAGGTAGTCGGAATAAAGTTATGCCCTGATGCACGAGCACGGCGCTTATCACGATGAGGCTGATCAAGTACGTTTTGATCGGCAGTAACTGCATGGATTTCGGTCATCATAACCGACTGCGTACCAAAGGCTTTGTCCAATACATAAATAAGCGGGACTAACGCCTGTGTGGTACAAGATACGCTGGAGATGATAGGTAAGTCACGTGTCAGCTCATTGTCATTAACGCCCATCACAATACTGGCATCAACTTTATCAAAAGGTGCTGCACCCACGATAACCTGCTTTGCACCCGCTTGTAGATGACGGCTGGCATCATCATAAGAGCGGAAATGTCCGGTACATTCTAATACCACATCGACATTTAACCTCTCCCATGGCAAATCTTCTGGTTTATCTATACCTAATAAATTGATACAGTAACGCCTGCCCTCTTTGTCCAGATACAGCTGAGTATCCGCAATTCCTTCAACATCGGTAAGACTCGCATCACTCGACGCTGCACGCTGTTCAATCGTAGCCGTCACTCCAAGACGACTTAATCGACCATGGGTACTGTCATATTTAAGCAGATGCAATAGGGTGTCGACATCGGCAATATCATTAATAGCAACGATGTGTACCAATTTACCCAGCACCTCAAATCGCTCAATAAGCGCGCGTAGCACATTGCGCCCAATACGACCGAAGCCATTGATAGCAATGCGCAATGGTGGATTATCAGTTGAATTTAAAACAGGTGCAGTAAAATCAGGTAATGACATAAATACAGCTTAATAAGGGTAGATTAAAAGAGTCAGACACTAAAGGGACATGATGATTAATCTAATCCACAAAGATGAGTGCCAATCGAATCGTATTATAATCTATTTGTTCTTTTAAATACTCATAGATAGGACGCAGCTTGATACGCTCTTTGGTGAACAGCTCAGTGGCATCCTTACTATCACTGCCAGCCGTATCGCTAAAATCATTAGGATCTGCAGCAGCAACAATGACCTCAACCGCTTTACTGACCTTCTCAACAATTTGCTCATCTGGACGCAGATGCTCAATGCTTAAATTGGGGTCTTGACGTTTCAAACGTGCCACGTGCCCCATAATGGTTGATTGAGCCAGCCCGCGACTCTCCGCCACCTCTGCAATACTTAGGCTTTCCTCTAATAAAATTTTGGTCGCAATTAAGGTATCATCTGAGCGGTCATTGAGCTGATTACTCAGCTTATCTTTTAATGCTTGGTTTTTGGCCATACGTTTTTTACGGTTCTTATACTGTGCCTCAAATGCTGCAATACTGGCCTTACTTAATGTACCGCCTGAGGTTAAGATAAATCGCTCATGCGACTCCTCTAATATCTCACGCTCCATCTTAGCAAAGGCTTCTTCTGCCTCAATCGACAACTCTTTAAAGCGCGAATCTGCACCGCGCGCTAGCGGATCTAAGCGTAGACTCAAATCGTTCATACCAAGCAGCTTTAGACCCTCAAGCGATTTCAGGCGTGATAAAGCCACATAGCCTTGCCCCAGCTCAAATGTCTTCGACAAATCAATTTCAGCAGCATCCAAGGTCATGCCTTGAGATTTATGAATAGTAATTGCCCAAGCCAAAGTCAGCGGAATTTGCATATAACTGGCCAATATCTCACCGCTTTCGTCTTCTACTACCCACTCTTCACCTTCGGCAATCACCTGCCTACCAGTATTAAGCTTAATAATAGGGAATCTGTCTGTTGATACTGGCAGCTTATCTTCTGAATCATCTTCCTCGATATCAATCAGAGCATCTTCATTATCAATATGATCCAAATCCGTATCTATATCATCAGAATCATCATCCGATACAGTCTCATCACTATTGGTTCTAGATTTAAGCGGCTTGATGGTGGTAAACCCAATCAACTCCCCCATACTACCGTTTGATACACCAAGCTCATTATTGTTCTTAATAAACATGACTTTAGCGCCGACTTTTAGGGTCAGATCATCGCTGGTACGTACTGATTTTTTAAGCGTTTCGACCAATTTGTTATCACCATGAGCAATGGCATTATATGTCACCGTCTCACCATCTAATAACGCCAGTTCATTTTCATTGATTTTGTTGACGTTCACATTATGGGTATATAAGCGCGTACGATTGATATCGACGTCTTGATAGAAGGTATTTTGTAGGGCAGCAATGGCCTCTGCACTCACACCCCCCTCTCCGCGAATCTGGTTTAAAATAGTATCTAGAGTCATCTTTTGATCATCACCCTCATCAACCTCTTGGCGATGCTGCTCGGTCAGATAACAAATCTTAAATTTAGCATCTAGCCACGCCTGTGACATAAACGCAAACTTCTCACGATTACTCTCACCGCGGCTACCCACAGGCGGTAACTGGAAGAAATCACCGGCTACCACCACTTGGATACCACCAAATGGCTTATCGCTACTGCGCATGTGTTTGAGCACTTGATCGACCAGATTAAGCTGCTTGGCGTGCAGCATAGATATCTCATCAATAATCAATACTGAGGTATCTTTGAGACGGTCCTTAAGAATCTTCTTACGCGATAAATTGGCCAAATCACGTTCGGTTAATTCATCTTTAATACCAATCCCTGACCAGCTATGAATGGTCACCCCGTTCATATGCGTCGCTGCAATACCCGTACTGGCCGTCGTTGCCACAGGCACACGCCGCGCTCTTAGATAATGTATGTATTCATTTAAAGTATAGGTTTTTCCTGAGCCTGCAGAGCCGGTCAAAAAGACATTACTACCGGTTTTTAGAATATCCAACGCAGTCGCTTGTTTCATAGGGATGGTATCTTTTATTTAATAAGGTGAGTCATTAACAGGCAGCGGTTCAATCCTTGTCACAAGCAGGTTGATTACCTACTTTGCGCTGCCATAATCGGAGTTTTAAGGGTTAAATACTGCAATATCGTCTGATAGATTAAACCGACAATATAAAAAGCCACAACAAAGGTGTGTGGCTTTTTATCATATCATTACAGGCAAATAAAGTGGGCGACTTTATCAAGCAATGCGTCACTGACTGTCGACATCCTTCAAACAAAGCCAATTATGGCAATAGCTTAGTAAAGGTCATAAAGCAGTTTTCGCCGTCTTTATCGACACACCAACACATTTTATTCTCTTTTGGCTGATAATCAACGAAGGCCAGAATAGAATCACCAGTTTGGTCGATTTGCACGCCTGAACAATCCATTTTGTTATTGTCATAGGTGGTATTAATGGCAATAACTGGCAAACCTTCTGCTTGATGCTGATAGATATATTTACCAAAAGTCCACTCTTCACCGCTGGTGGTTAGTACTTCATTATCAGCGCCGAAGTTATAGCGCTCACGGCAACGACTATTAGGCGCTGCAGCATTGACAGTCAAAACTGGCTTATCTTGAGTACTGTCTTTGTCATTGTCTTGAGCGTTGCCAAGATAAATATTGTCTCGCTCAACGCTCTTTAGTTGAGATAACTTCTCTGACGCTTCGATGGCACTGATAAGCTCGCTTAATTCAGGGCTCATCTCACCTTTTTTATTGGTACTTGCCGTACGTGCTTTTTGCACAAAATCTGGAGTGCTTTGCAGCTCTAACTCCCACAAGCCTGCTATCTCAGGGCTAACATGAGTACTAATAACAGCTTCTTCGACAACGCCATTATTGCCAGAAAACGAGGCTAAAATTGAGGCTAAAGTTACGGGTATTAACGAGGTTGGTTCCATAGTTTAGCTATTTCCTTCTTCATATTTGTTAAGCAGATTAAGCAATTTCGTCTCACTATACAAGATGATAAACGTTAACATTGGTTATATACGTCAGTTAATGTCGTTGTACAGTGACCCCTATTCCATTTTTCAAAATAACTGAATTTCTAGTATCAGACTAAACTCATCTACATATCTATTAATGTCTATTAATGTGCAATTCGATAGTAAATAATTAGTGTGGCTTATCAATATTATTTAAACCGATTATCGGAATAAGTATTTTTTGTTAAATACTATTTAATTATAAATTGTGGTAAAGGTATTTTCTGGCAGTCACATCCACAGCTGATTTACTTGGGTATGCAAGACCAGTATTTCACCTTTAATATGTTTGATGCGCAGGCATGGTACGCCCGTGACGTTATTCTAGGTAGAATTGAATTACCTGACTTGGAGGAACGTCAAAAAGATGAGCAACACTGGCTAGATCGCTTTCATGCGCTTGATGGCGCGGAGAGTGAAATTGACTTCCAAGCTAGCTACATCCGCGACTTAAATGTCGTCATAGCGACCAACTATCAATAAGTAAGTACTTATTACCCCTGTCGCTTTGATTTAAAAGCCAAACGCAGCGCTCTGTGTTTGGCTTTTTTATGCGTATCATTATTCTGAGGCGCACTACTCTGACGTTTACCGTCCTTTTTAAACCACCAGAACAATTTATGCTCTATCGTACTTTTGATGGTTAATGGCGTGCGGGGCGATTTTTCAATCAGCATATCAAATACTTCAGGGTCGACATACATTGCCCCACCATGCGCCATCATTACTTGTTTTGGCTCGAGCTGTTTTATTTTATTTAGCGACTGTCGATACGTCTCTGGCAAATATATCGGCACAGGTGAGACAAATTTATGACGCAGTTTAATTATTAAATCTGCAGTGTAAACTTGCTCAGTATCAGGATGGTATAAAGATAAATCCCGATCGGTATGCCCAGGCGTCTCCAATACTTGCCAATCCTCAAACAAAGGCACTGTATCGCCCTCACCGACGGTAATATCAGGGTCTAGATGCGCAGGATACCAGAGATTTTTGGCGGGTTTGCCGAGCCTATTGGCCACATAATAAGCCAATGAGATGTAAATAGTATGCATCATTCGTCCGCCGATATGGGCATACCACTGCGTGCTTTTGGCAGCGGACACAATCTGACAGCCTGTCGCTTGTTTAAAGAAGGTCGCACCGCCGGCGTGATCGGCATGCATATGAGTCACAATCACTATCTTTAAGTCTGTAATTGGGCGACATAATGTGTGTTTAATATAATCTAAAACCAGTTCCACATCAGGTCGACAGCAGCCATCAAGCAATAATAGTTTGTCCTCATATACAGCTAGATAGATAGTCTGGATATGACCTTCAAGCTGGACGATTTCTTTTAAGCTCATTGAACATCCTTATTAATACTTAACAGTCCATTTTATATACAATTTCTCGCTTTATATTAGCACACTGTTCATTAGCACAGTCTATTACTCTGACCGCATTGGTTATACTAAAACAGTCTTTAATAGGCACAGTAGTGCATTTATTCAGGCAGAACCAGATAGCAATCAAACAGTTAGACTAGGGTCTGTTGAACATTCAAATATTAGAACTGCTGATAGCTAAAATTGTTCCAAACTAGGTGTAAACCGACGATAATGTCTAGACCTTAGCTAGGTTTATAACAACGTTTGGGGCATTTTTAGCAACAGCCCTCTCTC
Source organism: Psychrobacter sp. CX16 (assembly GCF_057396245.1). Lineage (NCBI taxonomy): Bacteria > Pseudomonadati > Pseudomonadota > Gammaproteobacteria > Moraxellales > Moraxellaceae > Psychrobacter > Psychrobacter sp. CX16. The sequence goes on along the minus strand of NZ_JBXYJF010000004.1, from coordinate 120,950 downwards.
GAGCACAGCTCTCGCCTTGCGAACGGGCAAAGCAGTGCTTTGCTTAATCCTTTCTCAGGGGCAGGGCTGTTTTTTGTCAATATATTGCGAAATTTTTTAACTTAGAATGACTAAGCGTCAAAAATTTCCCTGCATATTGCCTAAAAAACAGCCTCCGCCAGTTCCACATTTGAATGTTCAACAGACCCTAATAGATATTTGTTTATAACAGCTAGTCCATTCGCCTTATCACAAAAGAAAGCCCCCAAATTTGAGGGCTTTCTTTTGTATAGAGATAGGAATTAATTATCGAACGATCAATATTAACCTAACCCATACCCAGTTCAATCAAGCTAGCGTTACCACCAATGGCCGTGGTATTCACTGTCTTCACACGCTCTGTGGTAAAACGCTCAACATACTCAGGTTCAAACATCTCTTGGCAGCCCTGCATGTCAGTCACTGCAACAAGTTGCGTTAAGATACCGTCTGTTTCGGCTAAGTCTTGGCCAATAGCGCGTGCTTCAGCGACTGTGCCGACCACGCCAACCACTGCCAGACCATTGATATGAAGCAAGGTGGTTAATTGTGAGTCATTAGCAATACTCATCACACCAGGATAGATACCAGCGTTTTGCAATGCGGCAATGGCTTGCTCGCACAATGCTTGTTGACTTGGATAACGTAAAATCACTTCATTACCCGCCAGCAAAGCGGCAACAAGTTGACCAAGTACTGGAATAGGGTCCGATTGCTCAGTACCAACAATCATTACTTTACCGCGAGGGGCTAAATACAAATCGTTTGACTCACCTGTGGCACCGGTCAGATGAATCACTTCATCTAAGCGTTCTGCTTGGGCAGTCAAGTGTTGAAACAAACGATTGGCTTTGTCACTGTGACTGGTCAATTGTGCTAAATCAGCACTGGCTTTCTCTAAATAGGCAGCACGATTAATCGCACCCATTAGGGCCCATGCTTCACTCTGCTTGGCCTGATTCTTTTTATATATATCACTCATGAGCTGTCCTTAATCTTAATATTGGTTTGATGTTGATCGAGTTGCCCGCACCCTATAATAGGTTAATAAACTTGGGCAACTTGACTCATAGTCATGACAATAAGGGGCTTACACAGCTTGCCACTGTGTTAATCGTGCCACGTAATGAGGACCACCCGCTTTTGGACCGGTGCCTGACAGTCCACTACCGCCGAATGGCTGTTCATCAACCACAGCACCAATCTGGTTACGGTTAATATAGGTATTACCCACTTTAGCACGGCGCTCGATATGATCAGCGATGTGCTCAATACGGCTATGAATACCTAATGTTAGACCATAGCCGGTGGCATTAATCTCATCAATTAAGTCATCAAGCTTGCCGGCTTTATAGCGCAAGATATGTAAGATAGGACCGAAGTGCTCACCACCAATTGCGCCGATGCTATCAACTTCAATAGCCGTTGGTAATACAAAGGTGCTGTTGCCTAATTTATCTGCAAATTCAGAACTGATAGGCGTTTGAGCGATCACGCGAGCACGGCTGTCTTGACGCATCGCCTCAATGTGCGCACGTAATCCTTTTTGGGCATCTTTGTCAATAACAGGACCCACATCGGTAGAGACATTCACAGGGCTACCCACAACCAGCTCTGCCATGTTGCCTTTTAAAAGCTCAATCACCGTATCTGCAACGTCTTCTTGTAGACACAATATACGACATGCCGAACAGCGCTGACCTGCTGAACCAAAGGCGGACAATACCGCATCTTTCACCACTTGTTCTGGCAATGCAGTCGAGTCAACAATCATAGCGTTTTGACCGCCCGTTTCTGCGATTAATACCGGCAATTTGCCTGACGTGTTTTGATTGTTGTCTTTGTCAGCATATAGCGCACGGTTAATCAGCTGCGCGGTATGAGTAGAACCGGTAAATACCACACCATCAATTTCATTTGATGAGGTTAATGCGCCGCCCACTTCACCAGCACCCGTCACGAACTGTAGTGCATAATCAGGTACACCAGCTTGGTACATAAGTTGAACCGCAAAATAAGCGATTAAGCTGGTTTGTTCAGCGGGCTTGGCGACAACGGTGTTACCCGCAGCCAATGCACCTGTAATCTGACCGGTGTAAATGGCCAATGGGAAGTTCCAAGGGCTGATACATACAAAGGTACCGCGTGCAGTGCGTTTTTGAGTAACAGTATTGCCATTTAAATCAGTAAAGCTATTGGTTTGGGTGCTAAGACGCTCAGCTTCATCGGCATAGAAACGACAGAAATCAACCGCTTCACGCACCTCATCAATGCTGTCTTGCATCGTTTTACCCGCCTCTTTGTGACACATGGCCACAAGCTGTGCAAAGTGTTCTTCATATAAGCCTGCAATACGGCGCAAAATAGCAGCACGTTCAGCAGCACTGACCGCCTGCCATTGCTGTTGGCCCTCTTTGGCCGCTTTAATCGCAAATTTAGCGATATCAGCATCGGCGTAAACCACTTCACCAGCAGTCACATCATGGTTCCAAGGGGCAATCACTGGCGAGCGTTCTAAATCCTCACCACTAGGCTCACCTTGAGCATTAAGCGTTTGGGTGATTTGCTGACCCTTGATGATTGAGTTGGCCTTCCATATGTTTGGTAAATGCGCATCAATGGCGGCTTTAAAAGGACGCCACTGAGAATCAACAAAGATATTTGGACCAAAACTTGCCTTTCTACCATTGTAGATATCAAGCGGCATTGGAATGCGCTCGTTATGCAAGGTAGCATGGCTGGTTAATGTGTCATATGGGTGTACCGTCAATTCGCTAACTGGGTAAGTTTTATCTAACAGTTGATGCACAAACGAGCTGTTGGCACCGTTTTCAAGTAGACGGCGCACCAAGTATGGTAGCAAGTCTTTATGTGCGCCCACTGGAGCATAGATACGAACAGGAATATTGTACTGCTGTAAAATATGGTCATATAAGGCATCGCCCATACCATGCAGACGCTGGAATTCGAAGTCTCTATGCGGACTCATGGTCATTACAGACGATAATGTATGGGCGTTATGAGTCGCAAACTGTGGCCATAACACACCACGGATTTGCTCGGTTAATAAGAAGCGAGCACAGGCCAGATAGGCAACATCGGTACCCTCTTTACGTGTCCACACAGGATAACCGGTAATGCCTTTTTGCTGCGCCAGTTTGATCTCATAGTCCCAGTACGCGCCTTTTACCAGACGCACAGGAATCCGGTCGCCAACCTCTTTGGCCAAACTTGCCAGCCAAGCCAATACAGCAAGACCACGTTTTGAATAGCCTTGAACCACAAGACCTAGACCATCCCAATCTTGGGTAATGGTGTCTCGGTATAGCGATTCAAATAGCTTTAATGACACCTCTAAACGGTCGGCTTCTTCAGCATCAATGCTGATATCGACGTTTACATCACGTGCCGCTTCAATCAATAAAACACAGCGCTGACGCAATAATCCCAACACTTGATCAATCTGTGTTGCTTCGTAGCGCGGATGCAAAGCAGACAGCTTAATAGATACTGATGGCTTTGGCATACCCTCTTTCACACGAATATGCGCCGCTGATTTAATGGCATGTAGATAATCACTAAAATACTTTTCAGCATCTCTGTGCGTCACTGCCGCTTCACCTAACATATCAAATGAATAGGTATAGCCTTTTTGACGATACGGTTGACTGTTACGGCTCGCCTCTTCGATGGTTTCACCAAGCACAAACTGATGACCCATAATCTTCATCGCGCGTTGCATGGCGCTACGAATGACAGGCTCACCCATTTTTTTGGTCATACGGTCCAAGAAACCGGCTGCGGTAGTTTTTTTATCAATACTGACCACACGTCCAGTCATCATCAAACCCCAGGTCGAGGCATTGACGATAAATCCGTTGTCATCTTTTAAATGCTTTTTCCAGTCCGCCACGCTCATTTTGTCGCGAATCAGCGCGTCTGCCGTGGCATTATCTGGCACACGGATCAAAGCTTCTGCCAAGCTCATCAGCAAGATGCCCTCTTGGGTGTCTAAGCTATATTCTAATAATAGCGAGTCCACCATTTTTACCGCTTTATTATTATTGCGGACATTCTCAACCAAACTTGCGGTTTGCGATGCAATGGCTTCACGCTCATTACTGCCATCTTCCATAGTGGCAGGTTCAGCCAGCGGCAATAACGCGCCTAGCCATTTATCTTCATCAATACTATAAAGGGGAGAAATACGTTTAAATAGCTCGCTCGGAGACTGCTCAATATAAGCAGGGTCTAGGACCTCTTGAGGTGAAAACTGAATAGGATTTTCCGGATAAAACGGATTCGTTAAACTCATATCAACTCCATGGATAAAAAAAAGGATGTGATTACAGCGCACCGGTTCAAGTCAATACAGTGTTGTTTGCATTGCTATTGTCAGCGTCATATAACAGCCTTTAAAGCATCCCTGTTTTCGCTATGTTACTAAGAACACTTTCTTTTAAAATAAAGTAAGAAGGCGATTATTCTCTAGTTATATTAGTCGATAAATATAAGTAACAAGCTGAATGGTAAGCCGTTTAGGTGTCGTTCGACAAAGACTATAAAAAAGCACCACACTGGCCGCTTAAGATGGGCCTGGATTTAATAAAAGTTCGATTGATATAGACATACTATTTAAGACGGTCAAACAGTAGTGAGTACAAGCAATCGTCTTATAGTGTTACCGCCCGTAAAGATAGCGGTCTAAATACATAACGACAAACTCACTAATGCCTTCTTCTTTATAGATTCAGGCTGAAACATTAACAGGAAGTTAACACGTCAGCCTGAAAAGAAAAACCTCTACGGCGTTGCTTGAGGTTATGAGCTTGATAACTAAATGTTATCACAACTATCAAGCTCTAAGCTATAGTTTATAAAAATATGATTTTGGCCAATAATATCGCGGTCAATACCCATACCGCAGGGCTGACTTGGTCAAATTTTCCGGTTAACACTTTCACCACAGTGTAGGTAATAAATCCAAGTGAAATACCATCAGCAATTGAGTAGGTTAATGGGGTTAATAACAGAACCACCGCTACCGGTGCCGCTTCGGTTAAATCCTCCCAGTCGATATCTTTTAGTGTGTATAACATCAAAACAGACACGTAGAAGATAGCCCCTGCGGTGGCATAAGCGGGAATCATGCCCGCCAGCGGTGCAAAGAAGATGCTTAATAAGAATAAAACACCCACAGTTACAGCCATTAGACCGGTACGACCGCCTGCAGCCACACCGGCTGTACTCTCAACAAAGCTAGTAGTCGATGATGTACCCAATAAAGAACCGGCTACCGTTGCAGTAGAGTCTGCCAATAAGGCTTTGTCTAAGTTTGGGATATTGCCTTTGTCATCGACTAAGTTAGCTTTATTAGTTACCCCGATAAGCGTGCCTGAGGTATCAAATAAGTCAACGAATAAAAAAGCAAAAATCACACTAATCATGCCCACATCAAATGCACCGGCGATATCTAATTGCATAAAGGTAGGTGCAATTGCAGGCGGCATAGACATCACGCCATCGAAGGGCACATGACCGGTTAATACAGCAATAAGGGTCACAGCCAAAATACCAATGGTCACTGCACCTGGAATATTACGATAGACCAGGCCAATGATTAAAAAGAAGCCAAGTGCAGCCATTACCGGTGAGAACTGCTGTAAATCACCTAAGCTGACAAACGTCGCTTCATTGCCGACGATAACACCTGAGCTCTTTAATGCAATAAAGGCCAAAAACGCACCAATACCGGCAACAATACCTTGCTTTAAGCTATTTGGAATAGCATTAATTACCCATTCACGTATTTTAAATAAGCTTAATAAAACAAAGATACAGCCTGATAAAAACACAGCACCAAGCGCGGTCTGCCATGTGTAACCCATGCCCAATACCACACCATAGGTGAAGAAGGCGTTCAGACCCATACCAGGTGCCAATGCTACCGGCAGGCGGGCGTAAATACCCATGATAAAACAGCCAATCGCTGCTGCCAAACAGGTGGCCACAAACACGGCGCCCCTATCCATTCCGGCATCGGCTAAAATATTGGGGTTTACAAAGATGATGTATGCCATCGTTAAAAACGTGGTAATACCGGCTAGAACTTCGGTTCTGATGGTGGTGTTTTGACCGTCAATGCCAAAATAGCGCTCAATTGCATTCATAGGTAATCGCCTGAGTATATTTGGGGGATATAAATTCGAGGTTAGGTCTAAATTGTCATCGCCAAATTAAGGGGTGAATTATAAAGGATAGCTCTAAAAACTACCATTGATGATATCAAGGTGAATCGCAAATAGACATCGAGTGGGCATTTTTGAGACGTAAAAACACCAAATGCTACTTTTTTTTGCGGCTCACTCTGATTACAATAGCCTTAATTTATCCTTAACGTCCTAATTTGCCTATCGTATATCATTATTCGTCGCCCTTTATATATCAGAGCGTTTAACATTATGCCCCGACAATGCTAGTCTAGGCTAAAATGCTGATAAACAATTTGACATATAAATTACGCGAATATAATCAGCCATTGTTAACTATTTCAATTATACTTAGCGCCTGCTCTAACACACGCCTTACCCTTTATTTATCGTTTTTTATTACTATTTACAGCGAGTATTTTATTCATGTCAGAGTCTATCAACCTTATTGCCCTCCTTACAGAAGCCAGTTTACTGGTACAGATTGTCATGGGGATATTACTTTTGGCCTCTGTAATCTGCTGGGTATTGATATTCCGTTTAAGTGCCCGAATCGGCACTGCCAAACGTCAAGACGAGCAATTTGAAAGCTGGTTTTGGTCCGGTGAAGATTTGGCTAAGCTGTATCAGGGCATCCAAAATGCGCCTGAAAAGCACGGTCTGGCCAATATCTTTTATGTGGGATTCTCAGAATTTTTGCGCATGAATAAAAAACGCCAACCCAAAGACCAAATCATTGATGGCGTTGAGCGTAAACTGCGTGTAGGACTTGGTCGTCAGCAGCAGCGCCTAGAGTCAGGTCTTGCCCTGCTTGCCAGCATCGGCTCTGTCTCGCCTTATATCGGTCTATTTGGTACGGTTTGGGGTATTATGAATGCCTTTTTGGGTTTATCAATGACAGACCAAGTGAGCTTATCAGCGGTGGCTCCGGGTATTGCAGAGGCTTTGATTGCAACCGCCATGGGCCTATTTTCAGCGATTCCTGCGGTATTGGCTTATAACCATTTCACGGCTAAAGCAGCCAACCTTTATGACAGCCGAGCGCTGTTTTGTGATGAGATGACTGGCATGCTTCAGCGTGAAACTCATGAGACTAACTCGAGTAATCAGGGTACCCGTGACACCACTCATATCACAAGTTCCATTCAATCTCCCCTAGTATAAAAGGAGCGTTATTATGAAGCCAAGCCCCTTTACTAGACGCAAAAAAGAGCTCAACGCCACCATGAATGTGGTGCCCTACATTGACGTGATGCTGGTGCTATTGGTGATATTTATGGTGACAACGCCCATGCTAACCACGGGCGTCAATGTCGATTTACCAAAAGCTGAAACCAAAAATATGGGCACAGGTACGCAAATGCCGGTTATCGTCTCCTTATTAAGCAATGGGGAGATTTATATGAGTTATGAAAATGATATTGATTTACCCGTCAGTGAAGCAGAGCTGATTGATACGCTGATTCGTTTGCAAAGCCAGCCTGACGGCGGTGATTTAAAGGTTATGATTAATGCCGATCAGAACAACCAATACGGCATGATTATGCAGCTGATGGCAAATTTGCAACAAGCAGGCGTTGAAAAGGTGGGTCTGCTCACAGGCAAGCCACTACCTGCTACCCAAAACTAATATTCACTTTAATGCTATGGTTAATGACTGTTGATTGTATTCCAAACCTACCGCTAACAAATGCGATATGGCAATTGCCATGAATGAGTAAATCAACTGGCTTTAACACGATGGCCCTAAATGATTGAGATAATATAAGTGCTAAAACGTGCGCCTTCTGTTTATGTTCCTGTTGAGCCTGAAGATAATGGGGTTGCCCTACCTGCCCTGTTAAGTATTGTTGTGCATGGGGCAATATTGGCATTTATTCTATTCTTTCATCGGGTACCGACTCTAGATACGGTGGATACCATCGAGACCAGTCTTGTCACCCCTGAAGAGCTTGCCGATATTCAATCGAATATTATCGCTAATCGTAGTGCGCTCGCTGCGGAAAATGAGAGGTCAAGTGCATCTATGGAGGACAGCTTTTCGGATGATTATAACGATGCCTCCTCTGTGGCAACACAGTCAGAGAGTCGCTCTACTCGTTTATCCTCACCGCGTGATATTAGCGCGCCTATTAGACGTAGTACGCAGACGCCAGTGTTTGAGCGATCTGATGAGCCGGCTGATGAATTTGATATGCCTGAGAATAATGGCCTTGATGAAGAAGTAATAGAAGAGCGCCGTACCTTTGATGAAGCACAAGCCGCTTATGAGCGTCAGCTAGAAGAAGAGATGCAGCGAGAAATGGATGCCGCAGCCGATAATGCCAAATCTGCCAAGCCTACTAAATCAAGCAAACCTGTAAGCGAAACATTCCCTGCTGCTGGCAAAAATAGTGGCGCTAACGGTGGTACTAGCGGTAAGAGCAAAGGGCAAATTGCTAATGAGCTGCTAAACTATATTAAGCCTAAATGGAATCCCGACAAGAAATTTGTGGGTACCAAGATTACCGCTTATATTACCGTTGATGACAATGGCAATGTGTTGACAGTGACGACCAACGCACAGGATAAAGAGCTGGGTGATTCGCTCATTGCGGCGATTAGACAAGCCAGCCCGTTAACGCCAATTGCTGGATCAGGCTATACCAAATTAGAGCCAGTGTTTGTGGTCAGTAAAAAGTAGTGTTATGCCACATTAAAAACCGCACACCTCTTATAAAGAATCATAATCTAAAAAGACAACTCGTAAATATAATGGACTAATCTTATGACTTTAATATCAAAATGTACTACTCTACCTCGCCTCTTTGCGCTATCGTCAGCCATCATTTTAATGAGTGGTCTTACAGCACCTGTACTAGCGCAAGCCGCTGAAGAAGACGATGTGATTCGCTTTACGGTTGAAAAGCAAGTTGAGGTTGATGAAAGCCAGGTCGCCTTTGTTCCTTTTGCTGGTGACAGAACGCTATCTAACATTGTACTCAATGACTTACGCACAACGTCGCTTAATATCACCACTGAAAACCTCATTGGTCAGCCGCACTCTAGCAGTGAGCTACAAACTACCTTGCCTGATTGGCAACGTGTGGGTATTCCGTATTTGGTCATTGGTAGAACCCAAAGCAGTGCCGGTAACACTATGGTTAACTTCGAAGTGATTGAAGTGGCAACTGGCCGTATCATACGTAAACAGCAGACAGTTATGGCACCCAACTCTCGAGCTGCAGCACACAAGACCGCTGCACGTATTTATGAGTTATTAACCGGAAAACAGGCTGACTTTAATGCCCGTATTGCTTATATTGAAGAAAAAGGCAGCCCAACCAATAAAATCTCATCTTTGGTGATTCGTGATGCCGATGGCGAGAATCCACAATTGATTACCCAGGTAACCAATGCCAGTATTTTTAGCCCAGCGGTTTCTCCAGATGGTCGATATATCGCCTACTCTGTACAGCTAAAAAACAATCACGCTAATCTGTTTAAATACGACTTACAGACCCGACAAATTACCAAGCTCGTGGATTTAAAAGGCGAGAACTTAAGCCCAAGCTTCTCTCCAGATGGCCGTGCTATCTTATTCTCAAGTACTGTTGACGGTGATGCAGATATTTATCGTGTTAGCAGTAACGGTGGACGTGCTGAAAAGATTATTGGCCTACCTTATGACCAAGTACAGCCAAGCTATGCACCAAATGGCAGCTTTGTATTTGTATCAGATCATACCAGTCCACGTCGCCCAAGTATTTATCGCTATACCTTCTCAGGCTCACCGACTCGCCTGTCGCATGGTAGCTATGCGGCCAACCCTAACTATAGCTCAGATGGTACAAAAATCGGTTATCTAAACGGCAGTACTGCTTCTGTGATGAGCACCTCGGGCGCTAACTTATTGAACTTTGGTAATACGGGTCTAGACGAGTCGCCTACCTTCTCTCCAAGCAATCAGCGTGTGGCTTATACGCAGGCTCAAGGCCGAAGCAAAAGTAATCTGGTGATTCGTCCGCTTGATGGTGGCCGTACTATTACCAAATCCATTGATGGTATCGCCCGTTCACCAGTATGGATTCCTAGTCGATAACGCTTATGGTTTGAACAGATCTATTTGGATTATAAAGCCTACTAACAACACCTAAAAAGCCTCAGTCCAAAGACTGAGGCTTATCACTCTGAAGGATACGGACACCCCTCATGCACACTACTTTTAAATCAAAGCATCGACTGCTACACTGGATACTTCTGGCTCAGTTAGTACTGCTAAGCACTGCCTGCCAACATTTACAAATGGCTGAAAACCCAATACCAGTTATGGCAGAATTTCAGTCTAGACCGTAGCAGCCAGTCACCTCTGTAATACTCTATTTATCATCCGTTAATATGCGATTGAAAACGGGTGGCTGTTCTGCCAATATTTGCGCCAGATGCTTACCAAATAGCTTGGCCGTATTAATATCGCCCTCACCCGGTGTCACCTCTGGTGGTCCATCCACCGACTGCGTCATCAAACCAAGGAAGCTGGATAGTCGGTTGATATCCTTCTCTGTATGACCGGTTGGCATCACTGGAAATCCTGCCCAGTTCATGCCGTGCTGCATACTAAAGCCACAAATTTGCTGCAACGCCGCAAGTTTATCACCACTTAGACCACCTGAATTTGCAAAGCCTGCCGCCCATTTACCATGCCACTTACGGTGGAACCAGCGCTTTGAGGTGCTATCCATAAAGGTTTTAAATTCAGCAGTGATACTGCCCATATAGACGGCACTACCAAAGATTAGCATTTGTGCGGCATCTGCAAATTCCCAATCCACATCGTCGGTATCGATACATTTCACCTCAACCGCTGCGCCTTTATATTGACGCACACCCTCTTCTACTGCATGAGCCACTCGGCGAGTATGCCCATAATTGCTATGATAAATAATGGCAATTTTTAGCGTCTCATCAGTGGCGCTAGTGTCTTGAAGGTTTGAGCTGTTTACGGTCATAAGGGAGTAATATCCTAATAATAAAATGGCCATTTAGATCAATTAACTGGCCACAAAACATGTCTTTAATGGGTTAAAGGTTAATAAGTAAGACGATTGATAGCAGGGTATTTTAATAACAGTCTCTAGCTAAAGGCTCAATCAGTTTTGAGGTGCTGCTATTTAACCGAAGATAAAGACCATTTGCAAATATTGCCACCAAATCACAACAACACTGATGATTTAATTTACGTATGGCTCTTTACTACTTTATTTAGCGCAGATTTATTTAACGCAGACGCATAATAAGTAGTGCCATTCTGCCTGTGTTTTTCTCGCCGGCATGAGTCATATGACGGTAAGAATAATAACGAGGATTACTATAGCTGCAAGCATACGCAGAGCTGCTCTGCTCTTCGCTGTTGTCTTGACTACTATCCTGCGGCTTGGTGTTATTAACCTGTATACCAAACATTGCTAACTGCAAAGCGGCAAGTGCCGGTAAATCAAGCCAAGCTTTATCTGGATTATCGTGCTCACCAACTATCTTAGCTCGCACCTCCTCGCTATCCATACCCATTTCACGGCAGCCTGCCAGCAGCTTCTCTACTACATCTGTTGAAACTTCATAGCATGGCTGACTGATACAAGCGCCTATCCAAGCTTGTGGCTTTAGACTTATATTATCTTTATTTGATAACGACCTATCAGAAACTGGATTTAAATTTAACTGTTTACAAGTACTGGCAATCACACCATTGGTAAGCCCTTGCCAGCCTGCATGAATTGCTGCGACTTGTTTTGATTGGTCATGATAAATCACAATAGGTACACAGTCTGCGGTCATGATAGCAAGCGCTGTGTTAGGCTGACTGGCAACCAATGCATCAGCGGAGTTTGGTGTTAATGACAGACCAACATTTAATTCATTATCTTCAACTCGCACTACTTTATTGCTATGAATCTGGTTTAACCAGTGAATACTATCAACTGCGTTATTAGAGACTGTGCCCAGTTCGTCGACAGCGTTAATTTGTGGCTGATTGGCTACCAAATAATGATTCACACTAGCCAATAACTGTGCGCGATTGCTTAAAACACGCTGCGGCTCATCGTTAACATGCAAACCAAGATTAAATTCACCAAAGCTATTGCGTGCTGACTGCTTATTAGCGTCTAGACTACTACTGTTTGATAAATCCATACCAGCATTGGTCTGTATTACCAGTATATCTGGCGTATGCACCAATACCTCATAAGGCTGATTATTGGTCTGCTGTGATAAAGGATTATAAGAGTGGTTAGGCGTCATCACGTAACATCTCACATAACGCAATAATATCCTCTGGCAGCGGTGCGGTTAGCTCCATTGACTCACCACTTTCAGGATGCACAAAGCCTAGCTTGTAAGCATGCAGCGCTTGACGCGGGAACTTCAATATCGCTTCACGTTGCTCAGGCGTTAGGCCAGCACGCAGCTGCTGACGATTACCATACACATCATCACCAATAATAGGATGACCGATATGGCTTAAATGCACACGGATTTGGTGCGTACGGCCAGTCTCAAGCTTCACATCGAGCAGACTATATGAGTCATTAAGCGCAGTGATCTTCATGATGTGAGTCAGCGCATCTTTACCGGTACTGGTAACTGTCATCTTGGTACGCTGAGTACGGTGACGGCCAATTGGCGCATCAATCACACGTTGACGCGTTAGACTCGCGGCATCACCAGCGACCACACATTGATAGTGGCGATAGACGCTTTTATCTTTTAACTGCTCTTGCAAATCCATTTGCGCCGCTTTAGTTTTACCAATGACCAATAAGCCCGAAGTATTTTTGTCAATACGGTGAACCAAGCCAGCTCTCGGCAAATGCGCTTGATTAGGATAATGGTACAACAGACCATTGACCAAGGTACCCGACCAGTTACCAGCACCTGGATGCACCACCATACCCACTGGCTTATTAATCACCACCACGCTATCATCTTCATAGATAATGTCTAGGTCAATTTTTTCGGGCTGATCGCTACCATGCTGCTCAAGTACCGCTTTTAAAACCAGCTTATCGCCTTCTTTAACACGGTGCTTTGATTTAACTACCTCACTATTGACGGTCAGGTTTTCAGACTTTAGCCATTCTTGTAGCTGTCCACGAGAATGCTCTGAGAATACTTCGGCGGCCAATTTATCGACACGCAGACCGGCTTCTTTTTCAGTTACTGTATGCTCAGCATTGACCTCAAGAATATCACCTCGACGTACCTCTGATTTTGCTGCCGACTCTGAACCCTCCTCAAGGTCTTCGATATCGCCATCATCATCGATATCATCGTCGTTGATATCATCTAGATCATTTGTATCGATAACACTTTCTGAATCTATGTCTAGTCTATCTTGAGGGTGGGCTTGAGTAGCAGATGTTTCATCAATAGCTAAGTGCGCTGTGTCTTGATGTTCGGTATTTGAAGACGTCATAGTATGGGTCGTATTTTGCGGTGTAGATGAAGACATAATGATGTGAACCAATGTGAGTGACTTATTTTAGATGTTCGTTTTAAATGCTCGTTTTAAATGCTGGATTTTAAATAAGTGATTTTTAAATAAATGGTGCTGTAACTAACGTAAATAAGCGCCTAAAATAAGCGTTATTTTATGCCTTAAGTGTAGCACGATTTGACCCTGTCTCGCTGATTTGCTGTCACCACTGTCTCTATATTAGTGCAATAGCTTAGCTGAATCATGGCGACATTAAGGTTATTCCGCTGTAAAACCCAATTGATTTACCATCTATCGACCAGTAGCAAACTGTTTTAAGATAAGGTAAGTTAACACAACCAAGCTAATACCTTTTCTCGCTTGACGGTATGACATAATATCTTCTATGCCAAAATTATAGCGGTATGCTACACTAGTGCCATTAATATTGACCATCCTATTCTGCGGAGATTTCCATGCAGCGTGCTTCGAACTCTTTATTTACTGCATTTACCAAACCCAAGTCCGAACAATCGAATAATACTATGAATAAATTAACCATGGCCGTGCTAACCGCTGGCATATTTAGCTTAACAGGCTGTCAGACCATTAAAAATCTAACTGGCGATGGTGAAGACGCTATTATTACCGCAGAAAAAACCGATGCAGAATATTATGCTGACGCGGTTCGCTCAATGGAAAAAGAGCGCTATATCTATGCCTCTGAGCAGTTATCTGAGCTTCGCACTTTCTACCCAACCGGTGAGTATGCAGAACAAGCGTTGCTTGACCTTATGTACACTCAGTTTAAGAGTAAAGAATACGAATTAGCCGCTGCCAGTGCAGAGCAATTTATTAAGCTATATCCGCGTAATATCCAAGTAGATTATGCGTATTATGTGCGCGGCGTTGCCAATATGCAGGCCGGTCACAGTGCTTTGATAAACATTGCCCGTCTTGAGCAGGCTCATCGTGATACCTCTTATTTGCGCCTTGCCTTTAGTAACTTCCAAGAGTTGTTAAGCCGTTATCCTGATAGCCGTTATGCACCAGATGCGGCGCAGCGTATGAACTATATCTATAACCAGTTTGCAGAAAGTGAGCTTGCTGCAGCGCGTTGGTATATCAAGCGTGAAGCCTATGTTGCTTCTGCTAACCGTGCACGATGGGTTTTCCAGTATTATCCACTTAGCCCGCAAATCCCAGAAGCAATTGCCATTCTTGCTTATAGTAATGAGCAGTTGGGCTTAACTGACCTAGCCAAAGAATATAAAACCTTATTGCAAATCAACTACCCAGATTGGTTAAACAATAATGGACAAGTGAAGCTAAACATCAACCGTAAGAGCAGCATCATAAATATGCTGACCTTTGGTAAGCTTGGCCGTTCGAATAAGGATAACCGTAATGAGTCAACTGCCGTTCTGCCTGAGCAATATCAAGGTGAGACCAGACAGCAGGTTATTCAGCAAGCAACACAATTACAGCTACCTAATGATAATACAACGGCCATAACTCAAGATAGCTTACCCGCCCTACCGCAAACGCGTCGCGGCATTAATGTGGGTCTTGGTCTTCCAGATGATCCAGGTGCACAGCCAACAGGCCCTCGCCCTCAGCGCAGAATTACTAGCCCAAGCGAGATGTACCCTGATGATGTTGAGCCACCACGCGCAGAGCCAGAAACGGATCTAAGTAATATTCGTGTGGTTAGACCGACAGCTGAAAATATCAGACGCCCTGTTGAACAAGAGACTGCCGAGTAGCATTCGCAAGCGCTCAAACCGCTTTACTTTTGTGCAGCAGCCCGCATTGATATAGTATCGTTATTGATTGAATCCATCTATTTAGTGACTTTAGATAGAGGGTTTAAATAGCCTCTATATCTATGCATCAACAGGCGACTTGCTTATTATCGTGACAAACCACTTTATACTTATGTAAAGTGGTTTGTCTGTCTTAAGCTTTCTTATTTATTATAATTAGTATCCTATGAGTATTCCCAGCCATATTCTCGATCAACTCAATAGCCAAGCAGACTTGGTGGGAATAATTGGTAAACACACGACTCTAAAAAAGGCGGGACGAGAGTTTAAGGGTAATTGCCCGTTTCATGGCGAAAAGACCCCCTCTTTTTATGTTAATCCGCAAAAGAACGTCTACAACTGCTTTGGTTGTGGCGTGTCTGGTAATGCAATCAGCTTTTTAAAAGATTATGAAAACCAAACCTTTATGGAAGCGGTGAGAGAGCTGTCGCGCCAAACCGGTATCGAGATACCCAAAGAAGACAATCGTAAAGTTCAATATAAGCGCTCTACTCCTGCCTCTAATACAAACTCATCTAACAATAGAAACAGCAATAACAGAAGCAACAACTCCGATAGCCGCCAAAACCCTAATAATCAAAATAGTAGCAATCAAAGCAGTAATCATCAAAATAATGCTCAAAACAGTGCTCAAAACTCTGCGACGACCAATCAGCCTACGCAGACAGCTAATGGCACGGTAACAGATAATAGCAACGTAGGCACATTAACACCGTCTCCATTGGATATGCCTAATGGACCTGTTCTCGATACAGGTTATTACAATGATGCTGATATGGGCAGTTACTACGAGTCAGAGAGCTATTTCGGTAATGATGGTACACCGCCTGTATGGGATGATGGTTTTACTGCCGCAGATGGCGCAGTCCCTTTTGTTTCAGATAACGCATCAAATAACGCTCAAGCACAGTCGCAAGAAGGCAACTTATACGAGCTGCTCATTAGCATCGGCGAATTTTATCAGCGTAACTTGCATAATAATACTCAAGCAATGGCGTATTTTAAAGAGCGCGGATTAACTGACGCCACCATTAATGAGTTTATGCTGGGCTATGCGCCGGCAGGTTGGCAGCATTTGGAGCAAGCCTTTCCGCAAGATATCGAGGGTTTAAGAGCCTTAGGCTTAGTACGTAAATCCGAAAAAGGCCGCGATTATGACTTGCTACGTGATCGGGTTATTTTCCCAATCCGTGACAATCAAGGTCGTATTATCGGCTTTGCAGGACGTGCACTCGATAATGAGGTGAAACCTAAATACATTAACTCAAGCGACTCGCCTGTCTTCCATAAGCAGCACGTACTATATGGCTACTTTGAGTCTCGCCAGCACCGCGCCAACGATTGGGTCGTGGTGGAAGGCTATATGGACGTTATCGCCTTATACCAAGCCGGTATTTATGGGGCAGTCGCGTCCATGGGCACCTCCATTAACGAAACCCAAATTGCACGTCTACTACAAATGAACCCGACTCTCACCTTATGTTTTGATGGTGACAGCGCTGGTCAAAAGGCAGCATGGCGTACCCTAGAAGTTGCGCTACCGGTATTAAGTGATGACAAAGAGCTGCGCTTTTTGACCTTACCAGGTGGTCATGACCCCGATACCTATATTGCGATGCAAGGCGTTGATGCGATGCGTGAGCAAATCAAACGTGCCATGCCATTATCGCAATATATCTTTGCCTATTTAAGTGAGCGTTATGATTTAAGTGTCGCTGAAGGCAAGGCTAAATTGATGTCACAAGTGCGTCAATTGACCAATAACCTGCCCAAAGGGTCAAGCTTTAAGTATCTGTTAAACAACGATATTTATCAGAAGCTTGGCGGGCGTAAAAATCAAAAGAATTCGGCGCATGATGTGCTGTTAGATTTTGATAGCGACATGACCATTGGGCGTCAGCTTGAGCTGTGCCTACTGTTTTCACCAAACTTATTAACAGAAGACCCCGTTGAGCGCTTATGGCAAGTGTCAGGTGTGGCCGATATTCCAATACCGCCAAAGCTGCAGCAAGAAATTAATCAAAAGCGTCTGAATGTACCGACCTTGCCGAGCTGGGATGATTTTAATAGCCCAAGCTTAACGGCTTTGACTCGAACCATTATCAGCTTATCGCCCCATTTGCCAAAAGATACCAATGCGGCAGCGCATTTTATTTTGGCCAATCTGCCGAGACAGCAGCAACAAATACTGGCTCAGCGTTGGCGGCCTTTTTGGTCAAATTTAGATCAGCGCGGTATTATCGATGTCGATGAACTGGTCGATGACTTACTTATACAGCTGATGTTTCAAGCTTTGTCGAAACAAATCGCCGATACCAAAGATTTAAATATGATGACCTATTTGAATAGGCAACGCCAAACCTTGTCTATGTGGCAAAAAAAGCATCAAGCAGAGCAATCGGCAAAAATTGGCTAGTTACCTGACACGCTTTATCGTTATTAAACACTCATTAATCAATTTAAGCTTTAAAAAAACCTGCACGCCCCCATACATTAATTAACGATGGGTAGTTCTTAGTGAGTTATTTAACACACCAATGGGACGAATAACCGAACGGTGTTTGCGGTGCTGTTTTTTATATTATGTTATAATGTCAGCCTACTCCTTTATATATTCAGCCTTGATGAGCGACTTGTGACGTAGCGCGCAATTTAAAAGAGACGTTTAAAATAATAAGACGACTGACTAACAAGATCACAATCAAGGCCACTCCCTCACTCTACCTTTAACCCACATCTTCTATTGCAAGCGAGATATTATGACCGATAAGGCAGCCTCTCAATCTACCTCTCAACTAGCCACACTTATCCAGATGGGTAAAGAGCAAGGCTATTTGACTTATGCTGAGGTGAATGACCAACTTCCCGCCTCTATTACTGAAAGTGACCAAATTGAAGACATCGTACAGATGTTAACCGACGTTGGCATCAAGATCTTCGAGACAGCCCCTGACGCTGATGATATCTTGATGAATGACGAATCCGGCGATGATGAAATGGCGACCGATGAAGCCGCTGCTGTACTTGCTGCAGTGGAAACTGAGCCAGGTCGCACCACTGATCCTGTGCGTATGTATATGCGTGAAATGGGTACCGTTGACCTATTGACCCGTGAAGGCGAGATTGTTATCGCTAAACGTATCGAAGAAGGTATCCGTGACGTACAACATGCGATGGCTTACTGGCCAGGTACGGTTCAGTTTATTCTGGATGAATACGACCTTGTTGAGGCAGGCGAGAAAAAGCTTTCTGATGTAATCACGGGTTTCTTAGACCCAGAAGAGCTTGAGCAGGCAGAGGAGGAAGAAGAGAAAGTTCCAGTTATCACCACTAAGTCGAAAGCCAAAGACATCGACGACGATGATGACGAAGATGAAGACACTGATGACGAAGAAGAAGCAGAAGAGACTGTCGGTCTAGACCCTGAAATCGTTCGCCAACGTGTTGAAGAAATTCGCGAATTATTTGCCACTGCTAAACAAGCACTGGACGAATATGGCCGCGGTAGCCCGCAAGCAGAAGAAGCCTATGCTCAATTGGCTGAACGCTTTATGCTATTAAAGCTAAACAACCGTATGTCAGATAACGTAATGGCGATTATGCATGACGTGTATGACGACGTGCGTAAGCAAGAACGTCAAATCATGCGTTTAGTGATTCGCCGCGGTAAGATGCCTCGTGCTGAGTTCCGTAAGACCTTTCCAAGTAATGAGACCAATGTTGATTGGTTAAGCGATCGTCTTAAAGGTAACCCGAAATTTGCCGACAGTTTAGCCAAAGTCGTTGATGACGTTGTAGTACTACAGCGCCGTATCCGTGACCATGAAGACAAGCTTGGTATGGAAATTACCGAGATGAAAGAAGTGGCGCGCCGTATGGCCATCGGTGAAGCAAAAGCACGCCGTGCGAAGAAAGAAATGGTAGAAGCTAACTTACGTTTGGTTATTTCTATCGCTAAGAAATATACCAACCGTGGTCTACAGTTCCTAGATTTGATTCAAGAAGGTAACATTGGTCTGATGAAAGCGGTCGATAAATTTGAATATCGCCGTGGTTATAAGTTCTCGACCTATGCGACATGGTGGATTCGTCAGGCAATTACCCGCTCTATCGCTGACCAAGCGCGTACCATTCGTATCCCTGTACATATGATTGAAACAATTAACAAAATTAACCGTGTTTCACGTCAATTATTGCAAGAGATGGGCCGCGAGCCTACGCCTGAGGAATTAGGCGAACGTTTAGAGATGGATGAGGTAAAAGTTCGCAAGGTATTAAAAATTGCGAAAGAGCCTATTTCAATGGAAACCCCAATCGGTGATGATGAAGATTCGCACCTAGGTGACTTCATTGAAGACCAAACCATCTCAAGCCCTGTTGAAGATGCAACCTCAGCCGGTCTACAAGAAGCGACTCGTGATGTACTAGGTAACCTTACTGAACGTGAAGCGAAAGTACTGCGTATGCGCTTCGGTATCGATATGCCAACTGATCACACGCTAGAAGAAGTTGGTAAACAGTTTGATGTGACTCGTGAGCGTATTCGTCAGATTGAGGCAAAAGCATTACGTAAGCTGCGCCATCCTTCTCGCTCTGAGCACCTACGTTCGTTCTTAGAAAATGACTAGTTTTTAAGTATCGTACTCACTTTTAAGTAACGTACTAAAAATATAGGTTGAATCAAAAAAGCTGAGATATTCTCAGCTTTTTTGTGTTTGAGGGTTTTGGATTATGTAGAGCAAGGTTAGCTTAGCACCCCACTACTGCCTCTTGAGAAATTCGATAATACCCTCATATAGTACTCATACGAAAGACTATTTAATAAAATATAAATGGAGACATTATGTCTGACAAAAACATTGATTTAAGCCGTGAATTAACCTTACGCACTGACCCATTAGCCAAAAAAACAGATATCCAAAACCCTGATCTTTGGGCATTCCCAATGGATTATCCAATGAGCATTATTGGTCACGAAGGTGAGCACGATACACTATTAAATGAAGTGAAAATGATTTTGGGTACTCAATTCCCAGATTTTGATCATGAAACGATTCAGGTCAAAAAATCAAGCACTGGCCGTTTTAGCTCATTACGCGTAAAACTGTACTTTACCGAAGCTGAGCAAGTAAACAAGCTATATGCAGCACTTGATAAAGCGCCTACCGTGCGTACTGTGGTGTAATCATCCACTTCAAGTCATCCCTCCTAACCCGTGAGTGATGTAAAACATATCTTAGGTTCAATAATTAGAGTCGCTAACGCGGCTCTTTTTTTATGTGCAAAATATCTTAAATCAGAAAATAGACATCAAAACCTAAACGTTCTGTAATTCAAATAGATAAATTAACCCCTCAAAGATCAGCCGACTTAGTCCTATTAGTTTGATAGATTAGAAGACAACTAAACGAATGTTTGTTGTTGAACGCGGTGTTCACAAAACTCTGAAAATATTTTTTGACGCTAAAAAAAGTGCATTTTTTACTTGACATAACCGCTACACGGCAGCGCTTCAACGGTTGCAGATTTGCAAATATTTTCGGTGTCTGATTATTCACTATGAATCGTGAAGTTGAACCCCTTTAGAGTGATTTGTCAAGATAGTAAAATTTCTTTTTTTCCTTTATATTGTGTCTATCATATAAAAACCACCCCATATATAGTGTCTGTCTGATTTGATAGACACAACGCTGTATGGAGTGTTCTCATTTAATTCTACGAGCGTTTCATCCTATTAGCCTGCAATAAAATAACGGAGACAGCAATGACACATATGGATAATATTCAAGTAATGAAACGAGATGGCCGATTAGAGCCAATCGATTTAGACAAAATCCATAAAGTGATAACTTGGGCCGCAAAAGGTCTGGATAATGTCTCTGTTTCGCAAGTTGAGCTTAAGTCTCATATTCAGTTTTATGACGGTATCAAAACCCGTGATATTCACGAGACCATCATCAAAGCCGCTGCCGATTTAATCAGTGAAGAAACCCCAGATTATCAATATCTTGCGGCACGTTTGGCCATCTTCCATTTACGTAAAATTGCCTATAATCAGTTTGAGCCACCACATTTATATGACCATGTAAGCAAGCTGACCGAAGCTGGTAAATATGACCAACACATTTTGCAAGATTATTCTCGTGAAGAGTTTGATGAATTAAACGACTACATCGACCACTGGCGTGATATGAACCTTGCTTATGCAGCTGCTGAGCAAATGGCCGGTAAATACTTAGTTCAAGACCGTGTGACCAAGACCGTTTATGAAAGCCCGCAGTTCCTGTATGTGCTAGTCGGTATGTGTCTGTTTGCCTCATACGATAAGTCTGAGCGTATGCACTATGTGAAGCGCTTCTATGATGCAGCATCGACCTTCAAGATCTCATTACCAACGCCAATCATGTCAGGCGTGCGTACCCCATCGCGTCAGTTTAGCTCATGCGTATTGATTGAATGTGGTGACAGCTTAGACTCAATTAACGCCACTACTAGCGCTATTGTACGCTATGTATCACAGCGTGCCGGCATTGGCATCAACGCCGGTAACATCCGTGCGCTAGGCAGCCCTATCCGTGGTGGTGAAGCACAGCATACCGGTTGTATCCCATTCTACAAACTATTCCAAACTGCCGTTAAATGCTGTTCACAAGGCGGCGTACGTGGTGGTGCGGCAACCTTATTCTATCCACTATGGCACTTAGAAGTTGAGTCGTTATTGGTGCTTAAAAACAACCGCGGCGTAGAAGACAACCGTGTGCGTCATATGGACTACGGTGTGCAAATTAACCGTACCCTATACACTCGCTTGATTAAAGGTCAAGACATCGCTCTATTCTCACCATCAGATGTGCCTGGCTTATACGAAGCGTTCTTTGCGGACCAAGACAAATTCGAAGAGCTGTATGTTAAATACGAGCAAGACGAGAGCATTCGTAAGCGTCATGTGCCAGCGACAGAATTGTTCAGCTTAATGATGCAAGAGCGTGCCAGCACGGGTCGTATCTACATCCAAAACGTTGATCATTGCAACACTCACAGCCCCTTTGATGCCACGGTTGCCCCTATCCGTCAGTCCAACTTATGTATGGAGATTGCACTGCCAACTAAGCCACTGGATAACATCAATGATGAAAAAGGCGAAATTGCCCTCTGTACGCTATCGGCAATTAACTTGGGTGAAGTCGAAAACTTAGACGATATGGAAGAGCCTGCCGAACTAATTGTCCGTGCGCTTGATGCCCTACTTGATTACCAAGACTATCCGGTTAAAGCCGCTGAAAATGGCAGTATGCGTCGCCGTACGCTAGGTGTGGGCGTGATTAACTATGCTTATTACTTAGCCAAAAATGGTACTCGTTACTCTGACGGCTCGGCCCTTGGTCTGACGCATCAGACGTTTGAAGCGCTACAGTATTATTTACTAAAAGCGTCTAACAAACTGGCGAAAGAAAAAGGCGCTTGCCCTGCTTTTAATGAGACCACCTACTCGCAAGGTATTCTGCCAATTGATACCTATAAAGCGGACTTAGATAAAGTGTGCAATGAGCCATTGAGGCTTGACTGGGAAGCGTTACGTAGCGAGATTAAAGAGCATGGTCTACGCAACTCTACTCTATCTGCATTGATGCCATCTGAGACCTCAAGCCAGATTGCTAATGCTACTAACGGCATTGAGCCACCACGCGGCTTGGTATCGGTTAAGGCGTCTAAAGATGGCATCTTAAAGCAAGTTGTGCCTGATATCTTGAATCTAAAAGGTCAGTACGAACTATTGTGGCAAATGCCTGACAACAATGGCTACTTGCAGTTAGTTGCGGTAATGCAGAAGTTTATTGACCAAAGTATCTCTGCTAACACCAACTATGATCCTACTCGCTATGAGGGCAGCCGTGTACCGATGAAAGTGTTGTTAAAAGACTTACTAACAGCATATAAGCTCGGCGTTAAGACTCTTTATTATCACAACACTCGTGATGGTGCGAACGATGCCCAAGCCGATATTGATGATGGCTGTGCGAGTGGTGCTTGTAAGTTGTAGTATTTTGGTAGCTAATCCTGCCATCCACTTGTATCTACTTAGCCAATGGCGTGCGAACTATCGTGTCTAGGTGTGTTGCTGTTATCTCGACACCACCCCTATCCACAGTTCGCATCGCCATTGTCGTCAGCAGGATACCGCTCCTGTCAGGGCTAAACCGCTCCTCTGATACAACAAGTATGTGGAAATTTAAGTTTTTTACTAAATACTCAAATAGCATCTAGGAATTCATATGTTCACAAGTTATCAGCATGAATACTTTAATGAAGTTAAAATGAAAATGCTTGGACTCTTACAAACAGAAAGTAAATACCAAGTACCTAAACTATTAATAACAATATCCTGAGCTTTCACTAATTTCCCACATTCTACCTTCTTGATCATACCCTTCAGTACCCGAATAACCTAAATATCGATCTTCTAGTTCAATAACAGATGCTGCATCATTGCCCAAAAAAATAACAGCATATTTTGAAAAAGATTCATAACAATTATAGCAGCCTGTTTCCCTACCAAGTTCACTCCCATCAATTATCAAGGCATCAACATTATAATTTTTGACCATTTATTAATGAACACTTTATATTTTGCACAGATTTCTTCTTCTGCAGCATTTACTAAAGACATAGTTGACATCGCAACGATAGCCAATCAAGATATTAAAAGGCGCTTCATAATACTTTCCTAATGTAAGGTTTATATGTGAAATTTATTTTATATGTATTTTAGACAATCGCCATTAGTTGCACTTATGTGATGCTTTCGAATTAGACTTTCCAAAGCGTCTATACCGCCAGTATGAAAAATAGTTTGAATATATTCTGTAGTGAACTCAAAGTGTTGTCCGTCATCATGGGCATATATCACATTCATATCGTCGTCATTAATGGTTAGGTTGTAACCCTCAATTTCCAACGTTCTTTTATCTAGCTTCATTTCATATACCATTTTATTTATATTAATTAATACCTAGTATAACAAATGCTAAATAAATAGTATGGTGATCACTGATAGTAATTAACCCTACTCAGTTGCGAACCTGATACCCCACCTGACAACTGAATAATATCACTCGCTTGACTGATATCGCCATATAGCTCATAGCTCGCTACTAGAGCGTGGTGTGTACCGTCAAGATTATAGGTTGGCGTATGTGTTGTCGCTTGCCCGGTATAGATAATCATGTCATCGACTTGCTCAATGAGCTTTTGCATAGCGTCAATAATAGTCTGTTTGTTAGTCTGACAAACACTTCGCTCGTTTGACTTAACAAATTGCAATGGTTCAGACTTAACTCGCTCTATGGTTGTCTGTAGGTCATCTTTGATAGATGTTGCTCTATCTCTAAAGTCTTGCAGCTCGCCAAAGTCGGCTTTGTCCGATATTTTTTCAAAGTAATAAACGAGTGAAGTTTGCACTATAAGCTGGGTTTGTGCTTCCTCGACAATCGTCCCCGTTGACCTCACTTCGCTACCCATTTTATAAAATGAGGTCGGTGCTGTTTCAACCGCTGCTTCTTGTACTGTTAGCACTGCTTTAATATTATTATTGGCCAATACGGTCTTGGGCGTGTCGGTAGTCACAGATTCAGACACTTCTATGCCTTGCGTAATAGCTTCTTTAGTTTCAACATAATCGCTTGCCGGCATTGTCATTCTGACGCTACCGTCGTCCATGTACTCATAGCCAGCTTTAAGTCCGTCTGTTACACTGCGGACACTCCCCACGAGTTGACTCACTGCAACGTGCACGTCGCTTATGGCACCAATCACATCATCGATAATTCCATTAATCTGACCAATCAAACCAAGTATGTTACTTGGGTAAGGGTCATTGGCTCTTTCGACTAGCTCTAACGTAAGTTCAATATAGTTAAGTTTTTTATGGTCTAGTTTGTATGACCAGTCTTTTAAGGTGCATTGGAAGCTACGTTTAATTGTTGGGTCAAAATAAACCCCATCGCCTCTTACGCTCCAGATCCTTTTCGCTGTTTGAAATTTATCTCTAAAATCTTTACCGTGAAAGCACCCAGTGACGCTAAATTTCTCAGGTAGATCACCCAGGCCCTCATTATAGTGGTGGTCGCTAAATGGATAGGTGTGAGTTAGTATTCTACGACCACCGCTATACGTTACTGGCAATATCTCAAACTCTACGCCCTTAAACTTAGCGGTGCCATAGTCGTTACAAAGCATAGTGTTTCCTTATTTCTTGTATATTTGAATTGGCTTTATTTGAACTTCGAGCCTTTATTTTCTTTAATATCTAAAATAAAAAATGCCTCACTTAAAAGTGAGGCATTTTTTCATTCTAACCCTAATTACCAATATTTAATGTTTGAAAATCATTGTAGATATTTGGATCAAAAAGCGAAATACTTTCTATCTCTTCTACCCTTATTAATAGCTTAAAATCATTAATACGTTCTTCAGTTACGACTTTTTTTCCATTGCTCGTTTTGAAAAGGTCATTCTTTAGATACATATCTGTGTAATTGCATTCGATTATCATTTTTAATGTATCTTTATCTCTATACCCACTTAAATACGGTACAATTACGATATTTTCTAAATCTGCATTTTTAAACTGCTCCCCAAAAACCATACCTATATATACTTTTCTAGATTTTAGTGAAACCTTAATAGTAGAATTGGTTTGCATAGCCTGTATAACAATGTCCAAAACTCCATCAAGACTTTTTAATTCTTCATAGTTATAGGTTGATTTTTTTGAGTTGTAGCCAGCACTTCCTAATATCCAAGCCAAAAACATAACACTTAACGCAAAGCTATATAACTTATTATTGATAATTACCTCAATACTTAAAACTGTATTTTTTAAATCATTTAGTATTGAAAAGCCAGGTTTACAACATAATGCAAAAAGTCCTTCTAATAATACACTTATACCCCAAATTAATGTATATATGAATAACCAAGCCACTATAGATGATACTAAAAGAGATAGACCACTTTTAGCTAAAAACACATATGCTTCCCATCCTGCAGTTCTTTTAAGTGCATTTTTTCTAACTGGTTCAGATGAGACATTCATATACCCTAACACAAGTATATATAAAACAATAAGTAAAGCCATTTCTAATTCGTTTCAGCTTTATGCACTTTTATTTTATTAAATTCTTGAATCTGATTTTTAATATTCTTTTGAACTTCAGGATTTTTATAATTTATCCTAATATTTCCATAAGTATCAATAATTAGTTGACTTTTTTCATTCTGAATATTTTTATTACCTATAATGGATATTGGCCCATTAAATAATCTAAAATATTTTCTGATAAATGACATAATGCCCCCGTTGGTAAATCTTTACGATTGTAAACATTATATTACCCCAAAGGTAGCTAATCAGCAATTGTTTCCCATTATACAAATGTTTCCTTTGTAACTAAAAAAAGCCCTACTATTTTCTAGTAAGGCTTAATAATTGAGTTCTTAAGACTCATTTAAGCTATTAAATGTTCATTATGATGCTTAAATCTTTGACGTACAGCCATCATAAATTGTACTTGAAAAGGATTCCATCATATAGGTTTTCATTTCATCATTAGGTATTACAGGCACTTGATACGCTACGTCCATTAACTTTAATGTAGTTTCACATACATATTCGTTTAGTTCATCGCTACCTGTTGTGTAATTAAAAGAGTTTATTTCCTCGGTGACATTTTCATACGGTAAGCCTATCTGTCTAATAGCCATAACATTATAAGCTAGTCCTGCCAATGAACTATAATACTGCTCACCTTCCGGAGTTAATGCTGACGCTGACATTGATTTAAATGCGAGTGCCGCAATTAATAGTTTTTTCATATTAATACGGTTTAATTTAGTTTCACTGGATATTAATATAAACTTAATAAAAAAGCCAATATAAGCAAATAAGTTTCTTTATTTAATTAATTTAGCTAAACTCAAAGGCACTTTAAACCTTAAGGAATTATTTATGACCTCGCATGGATTCAGCAAGCGTAGCGTGGGTGCCACGCAGTGAAACCAACGGATTAAGTAGCACTTACGTTATCAATCAGTTCAATGAATCTATCAATAGAATAGTAAGCTCAATTTTCATAATAGCTTGGCTTGCCGTGGGTTATCACCCACGCTACCATAAATGGCACAAAAGCTCAGCTAACTCAACAACACCGATTGAAAGTACAGTCAACCTTAAATTAAAACAGACTTATGTAAGAACCGTAGCGTACGTGCAACTCAGTGAAACCCACAGATTAAATAATCTACTATTTCATCTGTATTGGTCAAAGCATCATCACCTAACCAACACGCTTTTCAAAGATACCGCTTTCTGAGAAGAAAAATCTTTTGAAAATGACCAATGCCGATAAAAGTCCATCCAAATACTATCTTGAAGAGAGATAAGGCAACGATTCCCAGTACAGCTACCACCAGCCCCACTTTTCCAAAACCAGCTTAAAAAATAGTGCCGCCTTTTGTAGCAACAACTTCAACTCTATTATCATAATGCATCCCGATATTTAATAAAACTATCATGTTTCAAAAGATTTAGGGTTTGCAGTGCTCAATTGGCATAATTAGTAAATATGAAATTAGTATAATTTTAAACTATACTACATAGTGAAGAAGTTAATATTAATACAGAATACTTAATTAGAAATATATTAAAAGGACTTTAGATGCATAAAATTAAATTAATGATTAGCAAAACAAGTAATAGAACATTAGGCAAACAAACGAGCATCACCTCTTTAAGTACTCCCCTACCTATCAATAGACCACTTACGACACTAACTAATAAGCTACTCAAGTTATCTGTCCTGTCAATTCTACTAGGTCTATCAACCCCTAGTATCGCAGAGATTAGTATTGAAAAAAGTAACCCGTCTATACCAACAGCTGATTCAAGTGATCAATGTGGTTACTATCACCGTCAAGTTATAAATCACCCTATGATTACCGCCAATGCTGCGGTAACTCATAATCCAGAAATAGAGAGTGAAATCAAAGAAATGCAGAAAGCCGCAGAGCAATATATTATGAATGCAGACCTAACTATCTTCCCGTCAAATGAGAATCTGCATAAATATAGCGCTCAAGGTGGCAAGGAGAAGGTCAGAGAAGTCCTTCAACTCAGTAACGGATTGACTCAGAGCGACGTAAGTGATGTTTTAATATATTTATTCAATTCTTATTATTTTGGAGAATATGTCCCTAAAAATGATTATGAAGCAGTGAGATATCTTAGCAAGTATATTGAGTTGTATCAGCAGATCTCTCCAGAGCAGGTTGAAGCACTCGTGATAGGTACGATATATAAAATGGGCAATTATGGAGAGATAATTGATAATGAAAACAACCCAACTTGGTCGAATGATATTTCGGAGGCTCCTTTTAAAATGTTAATAGAAGCTGGATTAATTGATGCTGAAGCGATGCAGCTGGCAGACGACTTCGATCCTGCCGATCCTAAATGTATTGAGTATTCACTACCAAAACTCATTGTACTTGCTAATGAAGGCAGTCGCCTAGCTATACACTTGCATTCAGACGAATCTGAAGATCTGATTAGATATGCGCCAGAAATATTTGATGACACTGATAAACACTATTGGCAACAAAAAGCAGAAAAACTGCCGATTGAAGGTATAGACTGGCGACCTTAAAAGATTAATAGCCCAAAACCCTAAGCCCTCTAAGTACATGTGAATAGCAAGGCGTTTGATATTATAGGGTTTCTTGGTAGACTTTCTTTCTACGCTATAGTAGTGATGACAATCTTTACATTTGTAACGCTGTTTACCATTTACTATGCCAGCTTTGTGATAGTTTTTAGAGTGTCAACGAGTACAATTCATAGAGGTATTCTGAGTCGATAGTTTAATTTATTATGATGTGAATATACTTATTCACCAATACCTCCTAATTAATGTCTGATGAGTTCCATTATTAAAGCATCTAATGACTTATAGTGCTCAACATATTACAATATGCAGACCTCCTATTTAGTACGGCGAATAGCTGTATCATTGAGCGAAACTTCAGATCATTGAGACACAGCTCTACTGATCGTTACGATATCCATCATTCCAACTTTTACTCGCTAAATTTTAAAGGGCAAAATCATGACCTACTCAATCTTTTGCCAAACCAATAATGATGCCCTCAAAGAACCGATGTTTTTTGGTCAGCCTGTTAACGTGGCGCGTTATGACCAACAAAAACACCCTATTTTTGAGCAGCTTATCGAAAAGCAGTTATCATTTTTCTGGCGTCCAGAAGAAGTAGATGTTTCCAAAGACCGTATTGACTACGGTAACTTGTCTACACATGAACAGCATATTTTTATCAGCAACTTAAAGTATCAGACCCTGCTCGACTCTATCCAAGGTCGTAGCCCAAACGTGGTGCTATTGCCACTGGTGTCTATTCCTGAGCTTGAGACATGGATTGAGACATGGTCATTCTCTGAGACCATTCACTCACGCAGCTATACCCATATTATCCGTAACATCGTTAACGACCCTGCGGTTGTGTTCGATGACATTATGGAAAATGAGCATATCTTACAACGTGCTTCTGACATTGCCTTCTTCTATGATGACTTGTATCAGCATTCGCAGCTATACAGCCTATTTGGTGAAGGCACGCATGTGGTTAACGGTGAAGAAAAATACGTGGATCTTAAAAAGCTTAAGAAACAGCTTTATCTGTGCTTGATGGCGGTCAACGTATTAGAAGCGATTCGTTTCTATGTGTCATTTGCCTGCTCATTTGCCTTTGCTGAGCGTAAGCTGATGGAAGGTAATGCTAAAATTATTAAGCTAATCGCCCGTGATGAAGCGCTACACTTAACTAGCACCCAGCACATGTTAAACATCATGGCATCAGGTAAAGACGATCCAGAAATGGCGGAAGTCGCTCGCGAATGTTATGACGAAAGTATCGAGATTTTCCGTAAAGCAGCCGAACAAGAAAAAGAATGGGCCGGCTATCTGTTTAAAGATGGTTCGATGATTGGACTTAACAAAGATATTCTGTGTCAATATGTAGAATATATAACCAATCTACGTATGGAAGCGGTCGGCCTACCGGCACTCTTTCCAGACTCTAAAAGTAATCCGATTCCATGGATCAATACATGGCTGTCATCAGATAACGTTCAGGTCGCACCGCAAGAGACAGAAATCAGCTCTTACTTAGTCGGTCAGATTGACTCTGACTTATCAGACAGTGATTTTGATGACTTCGAGCTGTAAGATTTAGACGATACACTGTGAATAATCAGCATAATTGTTAAATGGTTGGTTTAAAGATGACCTTTTAATGCGTGTTCACAAAATATTGTTAATTAAGAATGCGTACGGTTATTGGTTAGGATAACGTACGCATTTTTGCTTAGGCTATTTTATATTTGTATATCGAACCGATTCGAGTCGATTATAAATGGTAATGAGGAATCGTTAGGAATCATATGACTTGGGTTTTTACAGGCAAAACACGCTTTTACTTACACGATGATGAGACCTTGCTTGATGGCCTGCTGCGTACTGGCCATGATGTCAATTTTCAGTGCCGTGAAGGTTATTGCGGAAGTTGCCGAGTTACCTTAACCGCCGCATCCCGTCCTATCAATTATGCCGAGCCGCCACTGGCGATGATAGAGAAAAACGAGATACTGCCCTGCTGTTGTCAGGTGCAGGGTATGATTCATCTAAAAGACGTTCATTGAATGGATAACATCTGGTTTTCTTAGAATGAGCGTAACGACATAAAAAAAGCCCGCTATCTAATGGATAGCGGGCTTTTTATTAGTGATTTAAACATCACTCTAATCAAGCGGGTTTAAACCTCTTAGATTTAACTACTGCGTTGGATCAGGACGTGCACCATTTTCGAACAGTTCAATCAACTCTTCACGAAGCTGCGCACGCTGCTCTTCGCTAAGCGGACTAGCGTCATCTTGCTCTTCTTCGAGATATAGCTCGGCATCATCTGGCATTTGAGGCGGTGCAATCGGCAACTCTGGTGGCTGCTGTAAATCACTTTGGGTTGGACGCTCTGCCAAAGTAATATTGATGTTCATATTTTTAGAGTTACGTAGTACCTGAGTCGATAGTACCGTATTTGGCATTTTACGAGCCACATATTGAATCAAACTATTGGCATCAGTCATCTCTATACCATCAATCGATAGAATGATATCACCACGCTGTAGGCCACTGCTCGCTGCAGGACTGCCGTCAATAATATTTAGTACTTCAACGCCAGTGCTGCTGTTTAGCTGAGTCGGATCACGTAATTGCGATTGAACCTCAATACCTAGCCAGCCGCGGCTTACTTTACCATCGGTAATAATGGCGTTCATCACTTGCTCAACCAGTGCAGTTGGAATCGCAAAGCCTATACCCATCGACCCGCCAGAGCGTGAGAAGATAGCGGTATTGATACCCACCAGCTCGCCTCTAGCATCGACCAAAGCACCACCTGAGTTACCAGGGTTAATTGCCGCATCGGTTTGGATGAAGTCTTCAAAGGTGTTGATACCCAAACCAGTACGACCAGTGGCTGAGATAATACCTTGCGTTACAGTCTGACCGACACCAAATGGATTACCAATGGCCAGCGCTACATCACCGACTTCAATAGGTACTTCTCTAAAGGCTAATGGCTCAAGACCATTCATATCTACCTTAATGACTGCCAAATCGCTGTCAGGATCGGTACCAACCACTTTCGCTACCGCTTTACGCCCATCATTTAAAGCGACAACAATCTCATCTGCCTTGGCAATCACATGCGCGTTGGTCACGATATAGCCGTCTTTGGATACAATTACACCAGAGCCCAAGTTGGTCTCAGAACCTGCCTGCGGGACTTGACCATGAAACTCATAAAAACGACGTAAAATCGGGTCATTCATATAAGGGTTTTGAGTAATGGTCTGAGTGGTATAAATATTGACCACCGAACGTGATGCCTTAGCGACTGCATCATGATAAGATCTGACTGGCTCTGGTCTGTCTAAATCTCTATCCGAATTTAACGGAATTGAGGTCGTCTCACTACGCGGCGGCTGCCAAGTGCTTTGTTGGCTAGTCTTTTGGTCGATATAAACCAAAATAAAGGCCGCCAACACAGCAAGTAACAAAAGCCATGGTAGGATTCTCCAGATGATGTTCGACTTTGAAGATGCGGACATGTCACTCCTCGATATTCTTAATATTATACGGCTACTGACACAGTCACTATTCAAGTAACGCTAACAATATATTAGCGTCGGTAATGAGGTTAGGTGTGCAAGCGTTATAAGGGTTAATGATGTGATTATACCATTACCAAAATTAGCGTGGCTAGCAAGACTCTGATAGACATTATTAAGGTCTCTGCGACAACCTATCAACGCACTATCAGGCGCGTCACTTTCTGGCAGTATTGTTTCAGCTTCTTTAGTCTAACATTAGTTCACTACTAACTGGTAAACCACTCAAAGAATTTGCACTATATATTGTTAAGTTAATGTTACTTGGTGCAGATGAATTGTGGTCAAATTTGAACGAATAGCTAAAGGACCAATATAATTTCACACAGGTTACGTATTTAAATTGCCTATTGTTTGGACCTATAGGTATCATCGGGCATCTACTATTAACCTTAAATGATAAAGCAGAATGACTTATGAGTACCTCTGAAATGACTCCGACTGAATTAGAAAAATGGTGTAATAATTATCTTAAAGCAGACGAGTTTAAAGACTACTGCCCTAATGGCTTACAAGTTGATGCTAATACACCTATTAAGAAGATTGTCACTGGTGTCACTGCCACACAAAACTTAATTGATGCGGCTATTAATGAGCAGGCCGATGCTATCTTGGTTCATCATGGCTACTTTTGGAAGGGTGAACCGCAGCCTTTGATTGGTATGAAGGGCAGGCGTATTCGCAGCCTATTTCAAAATAACATCTCACTACTGGCCTATCATTTGCCATTAGATGCCAACCCAGCCATTGGTAACAATGCGGTGCTAGCACAAGAGCTGGGGCTGAAAATCACAGGCGCTTTATATCCTGAAGAGAGGTATCCTGTGGGTAATATTGCCGAATGCGCGCCAACTTCGATTGATGTCTTTATTAATAAAGTCGCTAAGACATTATCCCGCGTGCCCACTCATATCAGCGCAAATAATGAGCAGATTACCAAAGTAGGCATTTGTACTGGCGGTGCACAAGACATGATTGAGCAAGCGGCAAATATGGGCTGTCAGCTATATATATCAGGCGAGATATCAGAGCGTACCACGCACAGCGCGCGCGAGCTTGGTATTGATTATCTCGCATGTGGCCACCATGCTACTGAAATGGGCGGAATCAAGGCTTTAGGTCAACTAATTAAAGACACTCATGGCCTTGAAGTTACCTTTGTTAATGACCCCAATCCTGCGTAAACGTTTTATTGAATTATTAAAGAATTGCGAGTCACTAACTACCCACAATTGTGCATTATTTTTAAGTATAATAGCGCCAATATTGTGGGGAGTTAACAAAAAGTATGGGCAACTGTTCAGTTTTCATATTGAAATTGGTTAAACAAACCCCCATATATATACTCATAGCAAAATTTATGCCTATGTACTATCAGGTTTATTTTGCTTTGCAATGAACTGCCAAATTTTACAAACCATCGCAAGTGCGGGTTTTGTTTGGGGTTATTATAGTTAATACATCAATTTTGTTGGTATGGCCTATAGCGGTTTTTATAACGTTATGGGCTGTACTCTCGTTGTGTAATATTAATGCTGATAAATCCAAACATTGTCTAATATCAAGTACTACTTATTAATCGGTAGTTTTGATATAAAAAGATATTTGAGTGATATCAAAGACAAAAGTGGCGTGAAGGTATCGATGCATTGTTTAGAGATTCTCCGCAATAGCTATTGCGATTAATTGATAGCAATAACCGATATGGCTTAAGTTTATCTTGATAGTAACCTTGATAGTAATGTGGATGAGATTGTCTCTCATACCTCTACTATTAAGTTAGTACTTTCAATGGTCTAACTTCACTGCTTTTAACCCGTCTGCTAGCAACATACTGAGTTTGGCTTGATTTTAACAAGGCTGCGGTAAGGCAGATGATATACCGCTGCCTTTGTGTTGCTCCTAAAATCAAGCTAAATAAAGACTGTACGCTGCACATGGATGCATTCTGTGTGCTTGGCTTAGTATTGCCCTATCGCGCTTTGCGTAATCGATAGGTCAAAATAAGCCCGACAAGCGTAGAGAGGTGTTGCTCATATCTGTGGCTTAAAGAGATACTACTGCAATGGTGCAGGAGCCTCTACACGATATGGATGGTTGGACGAAGGAGACATCCATGCAACGCATGACCTATTGGTTAACACGTAAGAACACTAAGGCATCAACACCTCAAAAAACTCTAAAATTATCTAATACATTCAAAAGCATTCGCCGCTTTTTACCTACCTCACCAGTACCTAGACTCGATCTAAATCAAATCCCTGCGAACAAGCGGTTCGCAAAGACTAAAATGCTGGTACAAGTCTCTAGCATTGCGCTACTGTCGTTGCCTGCCAAAAGCATAACAACGACTATGTATAATACTGATTCGATGGCATATGACAACGTCATGACCAGTAATA
The DNA here is from genome assembly GCF_057396245.1 of Psychrobacter sp. CX16. NCBI lineage: Bacteria > Pseudomonadati > Pseudomonadota > Gammaproteobacteria > Moraxellales > Moraxellaceae > Psychrobacter > Psychrobacter sp. CX16. The sequence goes on along the minus strand of NZ_JBXYJF010000004.1, from coordinate 85,743 downwards.
CATTGACGATGGCGTCTGTTAAAGGGGATAGCACTTTCTTTTCAACTGATGGTTTTCAACATGGTTTTGGTTACGATATCGCTCGTATGTATGCTCATGAACTAGGCGTACAAATCGAAGTTAAAAGCTTTGATACTGATGCTGAAGCGCTAAGGGCTGTGAATGAAGGTAATGCTGATATGGCATTGACCACAGCCAGTACTCAAATGACTGAAACGGCCGGCTTAGCGGCACTTAATATTAGCTGCGGCTTTGATCAGACATTACTAGAAAATGGTTTACATCCAAAGACCAATTGGACGTTTAGAAATAGCCAAGACCCACTAGCGGTTAATGCCAGTCACTTTTTATGTGACAATGAGCAATTGGTTAATACTGCCAAAATTGCGAACTTTTATGATCAAAACCTATTAAAAGATGATTATAATCGTGAGCATTTTGAAAAGGCACTGAGCACTAACTTGCCAAGCTATAAATCATCGTTCCAAGAACAAGCCACTAACTACGACCATGATTGGCAGTTATTGGTTGCAATGGGTTATCAAGAATCACACCTTGATGCCAATGCGGTTTCGCCAACGGGCGTACGTGGTCTGATGATGTTGACCAATAATACTGCTAAGGCAATGGGTGTATCAGATCGTGTTGACCCTTATCAAAGTATCGGTGGTGGTGCACGTTACCTAGAACAGATGAAAGCTGCATTTAGTGACGTGCCAAATCCAGATAGATTATGGTTCGCACTGGCCTCTTATAACATGGGCCCAAATGCCGTTAAGAAAATTCAGAAAAAAGTAGCTGCAGCGGGTGACAATCCAAATAGCTGGTCTAATGTGTATGCTTATATGTCAGATCATGCCGGCAGTAACTCACGCTATGTACAGTGTATGCACTACGTGACTAATATTCGTAGTTACTTAGAGTCGTTAAAGACAAGTACTACCTAGTTCATAAGGCATTAACTGGCAGGCTTGGTTGATAGACATTCAGTACTTCCCTACTCTATTTACTGCTTTACAGTCTCTCCCATAGATGGCATAAAAAAAGAGCTCACATTGAGCTCTTTTTTGGGTCTAGTATTTAATACATTAAAACTTTTATTGAACCGGCACTTTAAGCATTTGACCACGTTGTAGCATGGTATCACTACTAATACCGTTTAACTCTGCAAATTGTGTTGGTGTCATACCGTACTTTCTAGCCAGACCAATTAGACTATCACCTGACTGAACACGATATGCCGTAGTGGTCGCAGGAATAGTAATCTTCTGACCAATCTGTAGCTGTGAGTTGCTGCTTAAGCCGTTAGCTTTGGCCAACTGACTAGCGCTTAGACCGTACTTGCTCGCCAAACGAATCAGCGAGTCACCTGATTTTACGGTGTAATTGCCTGATTCGCTTGAGGCAGTTGGCGCGCGACTGCTACTGCTGGGACTTTGTTGAGTCGTTGAGCTCGAGTTACTGCTTGGTACTTTTAGTGTTTGACCAATACGCAGACCAGCAGTGGCACTGATATTATTAGCAGAGGCTAAGTCAGCAACGGACACATCATATTCACGGGCAAGGCCAATTAGGCTGTCACCAGATTTTACTTTATAGCTGCTGTTATAAGACACATTTGAGCTTGCGCTTGAACGGCTGCTGCTGGTACTACGTGTGCTACCATTATCGTCTGGAATGCTTAGTACCTGACCAATAAATAGATTAGAGTTGGTACTCAAGTTATTAGCAGCGGCTAAATCAGTAACGGATACCCCGAATTTACCTGCCAGCCCAATTAAAGAGTCACCAGAGGTTACTTTATAAGAGCTTGGACGTGATGCAGAGCTACTGCTGCTAGATGACGAGCGGCTATTAGATGCTATGTCACGGCTACTGCTACTACCATTAGCACTGGGAATAGTAATGGTCGACCCTCTTAATAATTGAGAGGTCGATGATAAGTTGTTCGCGGCCGCAAGGTCACTTAACGGCACGTTAAATTTATTAGATAGTCCAATTAACGAGTCACCTGACTGTACTTTGTATTTGATCGACTCGTTATTAATGCTTCTTGCAATTTGTTCTGCACTGGCAGGCAGCTTAATGGTTTGACCACGTTGCAAACGCGTATTGGCAGAGAAGCCATTAATCTGTGCGATTTGTATGTGTGGTACGCCGAGCTTATTGGCTAGTGCAATCAAACTATCACCTGACTTCACGGTGTAGTTTGATGTCTCACCGCGATAGCTGCTTGAGCTACTGCCACTAGTAGTGCTAGAAGACGACGAGCTGTCTGCAGGTATCGTCAACCGCTGACCCACTAACAACTGCTCATTTGTACTCAAGTCGTTAATATCCGCTAACGTGCCAAGTGGCACATTAAAACGTGACGCTAAACCAATCAGGCTCTCACCACGCTTAACTGTATAAGACTGCGTGTCCCCTTTATAGGCACTGCTTGAGCTACTGTTGCTGCTCGAACTATTGGCTACTTTACCCGGAATTAACCACAGTTTTTGACCGGTACGCAATTGCGCATTGGTTGATAAACCGTTGTAACTGGCTAAGCGAGATACACTCAGACCAACGCGGTTTGCTGTCCCGATTAAAGTATCACCAGGGCGAACAATATAAGTGTTTGGCTGTGAACTACTTTGGCTATTATCAACACCTGCTGCAGACGAGTTTAATGGTTTAATAGGCTTAGCACCATATAAATACAACTTACTGCCGGCAAGTAGCGTTGAGTTCGGGTTCATCTGGTTCCAGTCAGCGATATCACGCCAGTTTAGGCCTGCTCTTGATGCGATATTTACTAAGGTATCACCACGTTGGACAGTATAAACGCTGCGCTGACCACTGGGTCTAGCAGGTGTGTATTGAGAACTAGACTGAGGGCTACTAATTGATTGACTTGAGCTTGACTGTCTGCCATCAAAGCGTAACTTTTTCTCCTCACCTCTAGACTCTAGAATAGATTGCTGTGTCTGAATCGCATCAAGCTTAATATTACCGTCGACCGAGCTGACCACCTCTCCCACGTTAGGTGACTGCTGACGAATTTGCTGCGCAATAAACTCTTTTTCTTCTGGTGATAAAGGCGGCTCTTGGATTACTGTATCGTTACGTGTCACTTGTGCAGAGGTGGTCGGTAGCGTATTTGAGATAGCAAATTCTGACTCAATACGTTTTTTCTCACTTTCACTAATTGGCGGCTCTTTAAAGGCAGAACCCGATGAGGACGCAGACGCTACTGGCGCAATATATCCACTGTTTTGCTGCGGTGCACGTGCCTTACTCGCAAACTCTGCTAGACCCTCAGGAGACTTAGCCATGACTTCATATTGCGAGTCAGGAATAGTGTATGGGCTAACCGTACCACCACTCCCATTTAGTTCACTGATTTTTGCATCGACCAGCGTATTAACTTGATTGGGAATGATAATACGGTTCGGACCTGCGGTATCGACACGGCCACCAATTAACGAGGCGTTAAGCATTCTTAACTCATCATAACTGGTACCGGTCAGCTGTGACACTTCGTTTAAGCTCACACCATAGTTTGCAGGTACACTACGGAAATGCTGACGGTTCGCAATCGCAGGCAGATAAATACTATAACGATCTGTATCGGCTACAATTTGAGCAACGGCCATAAAGCGTGGCACATAGTTCATGGTTTCTTTTGGCAGGTTTAATGACCAGAAGTCTGTCGGTAAGCCACGTGCGCGGTTGGCGTCAATTGCTCTTTGAATACGTCCAGGACCAGCGTTATAAGCCGCTAATGCCAACTCCCAACTACCGAACTGATTATATAAAGAGGTTAAGAAGTCATAAGCGGCACGCGTTGATTCGATAACGTCACGACGACCATCATAAGTTGGCGTTTGAGTCAGACCATAGATACGGCCAGTACTTGGAATAAACTGCCATAGACCTGCTGCTGCAGCATTACTGTTCGCTGTTGGATCGTACGAACTCTCAATAACAGGCAACAGTGCTAATTCTGTTGGGATGTTACGGCGCTCAGCTTCTCGTACTGTGTGGTATAAATAGCGACTGGCACGTGCGGTTAGACGGTTAATATAATCTTGACGGGTAATAAACCAGTTCTTTTGAGCTTCGATACGCTGATTGTAGCCATACTGGCCTTGATCCATCTTAAAGCCGGCGCGCATTCTATCCCATAAGTTACCGTACTGCTGAATAGCAAGCTTATCGTCTTCCACCATTTTCATATCGGTGGCTTCTAATAAATTAGCCAATTCATCTAAACTTTCATCATCTAATAGCGATGCACTCGCATCACCGCCAGTTGCCGGCACGTTAGATACCGCCTCATTTTGAGCTACTGGCACTCGGGTTGCAGGTGACGTATTTGCACCCCCTTGTAAAGGTGCCGTGTTATTACAGGCAGCCAAAATAACAGAGCTAATCGCAATAACCAAAGGTAGTTTACAAAATTGAAGAGACGTTTTTCTAAAGTTCATGACAATGTTAACCCAGTGTGATAAGTGAATAAAATGCTCAATAGGCGGTTATAAGCAGGGCTATAAATATTTCAGTAATAAAAACCATGTAACTAACAAGGGTACGGTGCCCCGACCTAGCATAAGAGGGCACCTATCCTTATCCGCCTAATCCTTTAAGCTGTGTCTTGATACCAGTTTCTAATACTGATTATCGTTTATACAATTCAAAAATAGATATTACTCGATGCTAACTTGAGCCACTGCTCTTAACAAAACAGCGTTATTCGCATCGGCTTTTAAGGTTGCACGCGATGAGGTGGTTAACTTGGTTTGTTTACCCTCTCTTACCCAAGTCTCAGTAGTGGTTACATCGGCTTTGGCTTGATCACCACTGGTCACCACATTGGTAATACGAATATCATATGCGTAATTGCTTGAGTCCGACCAACTGTCTTGTAATAGCTTTAAGTAGGCTTGTTTATCAAGGCTGGTGGTTCTACCTCTACGTGATAAAGAGATAAGCGCTTCATCTGCGACCAAGCTTGATACTTTACCAATATTTTGGCTATTGGCTGCTTGCTTCATGGCAGAGGCATAGTTTTGTACAGCTGCTTCTGTGATGGCTGCTTGTGCCGTCGATGCACCCACTGTTGCCACAACAGCAATCGCTGCTGGTGCTAATAGTGAAGCCAATGTTTTATTAGAATTAAAAATACTCATTATAGTGTCGTATCCTGTCTTTATAGATTAATCTGGTCTAATGACGCCATGTGATGCCAGACACCATGTAAATTTATCGTTTATTTATAGTAGGGATGTTAAAAATCATCACATCAAAGATGCCAATTACTTGACACAACTATAAGATAACAATCCACTCCCTATACTACTATAATATAGTTAACCCCACCCTTGTTGAGTATTAACAGCTTGTAATAATTAGTCACAGAATACTAAGCCGTTGTTAATTACTATATTAATTTATTCAGCACCTTAATCTGAATTGGTAGCGTCATCTTCGACTAACATACCCAAACGTGCAGAACGACGCTGCATCATTTGTCGTGCCAATACCTGCATATCCTCAACACGGTCTATCTCATCAACAATCTCAAGACCTAATAACGTCTCTAGCACATCCTCTAAGGTTACTAGGCCTTTAACTTCGCCATATTCACCAACTGTGACAGCAATATGAATGCGACTATTTAACATCAAGTCAAGCAAGTCAAACAGCTTCATTTTTGAGAAAACAAAGGTAATCTCACGCTTATAGCTCTCTAATGGCTTATCCATATGGTTATTGGCTTTAGCTAATAACACGTCGGACTTTAAAACAAAGCCAGTGACTTTATCCAAATCTTCATCATAGATAGGCAATCTTGAAAACATCAGTTTTGGACGATTTGCTAACAATTCAGCAACGGTAATCGATTGGTCAAAAGCATGCATAACCGAACGCGGCGTCATAATATCTTCAACCTTAATAGCACCAAAGGCCAACAGGTTTCTAATAATACGTGACTCTAGAGGATCGATTTGACCTGACTGCTCACCCACACTGGCAAGCGCGGCAAATTCATTACGGCTAAAGGTGTGTGCTTGTTTACCACGGGTCAATAGCTTGGTCAGCTTCTCTGATACCCAGATGAGCGGATACAACAAGAAAATAATAGCTTTAACAAAATATGCTACAGGGCCTGATAGTTGACGCCAATAAATGGTACCCATGGTTTTTGGAATAATCTCTGAACCAATAAGGATAATGAGTGTCATGACTGCGGAGAATACCCCGAACCATTCACTACCAAAGACAATCGTTGCTTGCGCACCAGCACCTAGTGAACCCACAGTATGAGCCACCGTATTTAACGTTAAGATAGCTGCAATAGATTGATCAATATTGTCGACTTTAACATCTTTTAAAATGGCCGACTTTTTAGCATCTTCTTCTGCAATAGAAGCCACGTAAGACGGTGTCATTGTTAATAAGGCTGCTTCAGACACCGAGCAAACGAAGGACACAAAGACAGAAAGAACCACGAAACCGATCAGCATGAACACGTGAGTACTATAAGAAGAGGTTTGTACCACTGTCGCTGTATCAACACCACCAGCGGCGGCATAAGCCACTAATGGTACAGATAGCAATAGAGTTAAGAAGATAGTTATCTTACGAGTAGAAAATGGAGATGTTCTAAATCGAGCTTTCAAGTCAAACACCTAATGTAGTTAAACAGAAAATAAATAAGAATGACAGGATACCATTAAACCCTCAACTATTATATCCATTTATCATTAACGCCTTCGCGCAATGCTTTGCCTGGTTTAAAGTGAGGTATGGCCTTCGCAGGTACCAATACCGCCTCCCCTGTTTTTGGGTTACGGCCCTGTCTGGCTTCTCTATGATGTAGGCAAAACGTACCAAATCCACGCACTTCTATACGGCTATCATCCACAAGTTTTTCTGATAACAGCGATAATATTTCACGTACAGCTCCATCCACTTCTGAGTCCGCAATAAAATCGCAGCGTGCGGCAACATCTTGGATTAAATCTGATTTATTTATAACGTTTGTCATGTCCATCTGACCTTATTAAATAATTATATTGATTTGCCCGATACTAATAATCCTTTAGAAGAATCTAAGCAAAGGTTTTACTTAAAGAAATTCAATTACAAAAAGCAAACAAGCTGCATTATCGAGACTGCGATAACACAGTAATATTAGGGCGTTATTATTAGCATCCCTATTAAATCTTGACACTTTTCAAACTAAACTTACATCCTATTCTGTCAGTTTAATATGACAGCAATGATAAATGCTAGTATATTCATATCTTTAATGTAAATCGTATTAAATCATAAGTTACCACTGGTGTGAAATTAATATTACTTTTTTTTGATTATTAACTCACAAAAAAGGAGCAACCCATTGGTTGCTCCTTCTTTTAAGTGACCTATTATAAGCTCAATGCTAGATATTAGTTAAATAGGTTGCCCTACTCAATTAATATTAGTCTTGCATTTGCTCTTTGATTAAGTCACCAATAGTTTTTGGCTGTGCTTCAGGTGCTACTATTTGAGTGCTACCAAGCTCTTTAATAGCTTGACGCTCTTCCGCTTCATCTTTTGCTTTGATTGATAAGCTGATACCACGTGATTTACGGTCAACGCTAATAATCTTAGCTTCAACAGTGTCGCCTACGTTTAAGTGCTTAGTAGCATCTTCAACTTTATCACGTTGGATTTCAGATGCGCGTAAGTAGCCTTCAACTTCGTCAGCTAAAGTGATAGTTGCGCCTTTAGCGTCAACATCTTTAACTGTACCGTTAACGATTGAACCACGGTCGTTAGTTACTAGGTACTCGTTGAATGGATCAGAGCTTAACTGCTTAATACCAAGGCTGATGCGGTTAGCTTCAGCATCAACTGATAGAACCATAGCTTCAACAGTGTCGCCTTTGTTGTAGTTACGGATAGCTTCTTCGCCAGCTTCATTCCAAGAGATATCAGATAGATGAACTAGACCATCGATACCACCGTCAAGACCGATAAAGATACCGAAGTCAGTGATTGACTTGATAGTACCCGTTAGCTTATCACCACGGTCATATTTCTTATCAAACTCTTCCCATGGGTTTGGTAGAGTTTGCTTGATACCTAGGCTGATACGACGACGTTCTTCGTCGATATCTAGAATCATAACGTCAACTTCGTCACCAATCTGAACAACTTTAGATGGGTGAATGTTTTTGTTGGTATGATCCATTTCTGATACGTGTACTAGACCTTCGATACCGTCAGAAATCTCAGCGAAACAACCATAATCAGTTAGGTTAGTTACGCGAGCTTTAACGATGCTACCTACTGGGTAAGTACCGCCAACATTATCCCAAGGATCAGTACCTAACTGCTTAAGACCTAAGCTTACGCGGTTGCGCTCACGGTCAAATTTAAGTACTTTGACTTTAAGGTCTTGACCCACTTCAACAACTTCAGATGGGTGCTTAATACGGCGCCATGCCATATCAGTGATGTGTAGTAGACCATCGATACCACCTAAGTCTACGAATGCACCGTAGTCAGTTAGGTTTTTAACGATACCTTCAACTTCGATACCTTCTTCAAGCTTATTAAGTAGCTCTTCACGCTCAGCTGAGTTTTCAGCTTCCATAACCGCTTTACGGCTAACAACGACGTTGTTACGTTTTTGGTCTAGTTTAATAATTTTGAATTCTAGCTCTTTGCCTTCAAGGTGCGTTGTGTCACGGATAGGACGAACGTCAACCAATGAACCTGGTAAGAAAGCGCGTACTGAACCAATATCAACAGTAAAACCGCCCTTTACTTTGCTTGAGATGATACCTTTTACAATTTCATCGCCTTCAAATAGTTTCTCAAGCGCATTCCAAGTTTCAACACGTTTTGCTTTTTCACGTGACAGTAAGGTTTGACCCATACCGTTGTCAACAGCTTCAACAACAACATCAACGCTATCGCCCACTGCTACTTCAAGCTCGCCATTGTCGTCTAAGAACTCTTCACGAGCAACAACACCCTCAGACTTTAAACCAGTGTCAACTGTAATCCAATCGCTATCGATTGCTACAACAGCACCGCTGATTACTGAGCCACGCTCAATATCAAGACCCTGCTCTTCTAGACTCGCTTCAAATAGTTCAGCAAATGATTCCATTATGATTACCTTAATATAGCCGTATCCTGTCCAGCACAGTACGGTTCAAGTTAATGAGAATAAAAGATTAACGCTGGTTTTGCTCTTTTGATTCTCATTTGATAAAAACGTTAAATTTGAGGATAACAGACTATTAACTTGTTCTGCTATCTAAGTTCGTATTACCTTATAACTAATGAATAGAGCTTAGCGGTTTATGCGCTAAAGCAAATACCCTTTTGTTGACAGAAATTTTTGATTTCTGTAAATACTGCCTCTGCGTCCATTGACGAGCTATCTAGTACCAAAGCATCCTCTGCAGGTTTCGATGGAGAGGCGCTTCTGCTCTCATCACGCTCATCTCTACCTTTGATGCTTTTTAATATCGCAGCATAATCCGCTTGCTCACCGGCTTCTTTTAATTGAGCCACTCGGCGATTAGCACGGGCTTCGGCACTAGCAGTCAAATAAACCTTGGCATCAGCATCTGGAAAAACAACTGTTCCCATATCACGACCATCGGCAATTAAGCCCGATTCATTGCTCATGTTTTTCTGCAATGAGAGTAACGCTGCACGTACTTTAGACAATGCCGCAACTTTTGACGCATAACCACCAACCGTCTCATTTCTAATCTCGCCAGCCACATTATTGCCATCAACAACAATATCAACTTTACCAGAGCTTTGAGGAAGAAATTGAATATCTAGCGCTTCTGTGAGCTGCGCGATATTCTCTTCATCATCCTCATTAAGCACTTGCTGAGTATCACCTGTGAGCAATCCTTTCTCAAATGCCTTAAGACCGACAATACGGTATAACGCACCTGAATCTAATAAACGATAACCTAACGCATTGGCAAGCTTTAAGCAGACTGTGCCTTTACCTGCACCGCTTGGGCCATCGATTGTAATGACAGGATAGCTCATCATTTAGTACCCGTTATATATGAGACATTTGACTCGTTAATACTTGATGTTAGACTGATGTATTCAGCCTAATTAAGTCAATAAACGCAAATAGGGCGGGATTATAACAAAAAACTAAGCCTATAACCACCTAATATTTACATAATAATAGCAAAATCGTCTTCACATATTGTCTATCAATAATAACTCCTTAAACATCTGTGTTCACTTTGATTTAAGCTTTGTTTTCAGTCATGTGCTCTGCTTTTTTCTCACGCCTCCTCTTAAAAAATGACCTAAGCATTTGCTGACTGTTTGGCTGTAGCAAACCAAAGTTTACTGAAATGCGATGATTATAGAAGTCCATTTCAGTGAGGTTTAGCTGACTACCGACCATTCCTGCTCTCGGTTCAAAAGTGGCAAACACTAGCCGTTCAAGACGGGCGTGGATTAATGCGCCAAGACACATAGTACAAGGCTCTAGCGTCACATAAAGCGTGGTATTGGGTGGCAGACGATAGTTCTGTATTGCCTGACAAGCACAGCGTAACGCCACTATCTCAGCATGTGCCGTTGGATCACTGCTAGTAATGGGCTTATTAAACCCTTCACCTATAACCTTACCCTCACACACTAAAACTGCACCGACCGGCACCTCTTGTTGCTGCGCTCCCTGCTGAGCTAAAACCAACGCCTGATGCATAAAAGTCACATCATCCAGCGACCAATATTTCGCATCTAACATATGATCAGCACAAGCATCCTCTATTAACGAATAAGGGGCTAGACTGATATGTTCTGTTTTAGGACGCGGCTGAATCATAAATCGATGGCTTCTTAACAAGTATGTAAACGAGTATTTTATATTTGGGCCAATGTGAAATTACTGTGGCAATTGCCAATTAATAGGCGTTTTTCCATGTTGTTGCAAATAATCATTGGCTTTTGAGAAAGGTTTAGTACCAAAGAACCCTCCTCTATTTGCTGCCAAGGGAGACGGATGCACCGCAGACAATACCAAGTGCTTATCAGTATCTACAAACTTACCCTTAAGCTTCGCCTTACTGCCCCATAGGATAAATACCGTATGCTCGGTTTGCTTATTTACCACATCAATCACTGCGTCAGTAAACTGCTCCCAGCCCTTACCTTGGTGACTGCCTGCCATACCCTCTTCTACCGTCAAAGAGGCGTTTAACAATAAAACCCCTTGTTGCGCCCAATGCGTCAAATCGCCATGTCTTGGTGGCAAGGTTCCAATATCAGAAGCCATCTCTTTTAGGATATTATTCAATGACGGCGGCTTAGGAATGGCTTTGGGCACAGAGAACGACAGCCCCATTGCTTGACCTGGGCCATGATAAGGATCTTGACCTAAGATGACCACCTTTACGTTAGAGAGTGGCGTCAAATTAAAAGCGTTAAACATCTGACTGGCTTTGGGATAAATGCTCTTACCTGCGCCATATTCTTGCTTTAAAAACTCACGCAAATTATCCATATTCTGTGAGGTCAATTCATCGGCTAATGCCTGTTTCCAATCCTCTGGCATCTGCACGCGAGCTAAGATGGCTTGCTTTTCTTCAGCTGTTTTTTGAGGCTCTACTTGTCCAGAGATTAAGCTATCAATTGATTGCATATATCCACTCTTTAATTTTATGATATGAATTTATTCTAATTTTTTGATGATGACGTATTTTAAATGTGCTTATAACGTGTGGTTATTTTTAATAACCCACCACTGATAGTCAGAGAAGTCTAAAATGGTGACAAGGCAAGTGAGCGCATGTACTACAAGTAAGGCTTAGCAAGGTTAATGCCGTAACCGTTTAATCTTTCGCTGACTATAGTATTAATACCCCATTGTATAACACAATGCATAGAAAAATTAGGGCTGTCTCATAGATGCTGTAAATCGTATTCAATCAATCTGTATAACCAACACCCATTCTGTGCACAAACCTATAGAACAAAAAGATAAAAAAAGAGGCCAACCTCAAGTTAACCTCTTTTTAGTCTCATACTTACTATAAGCTACAGCAAATCGCTATTAGCCTTCCGCATATTCCACACCACGTTGACCATGCTTTTCAACAACCGTCAGTAGAATGCGACTACCTTCTGCAGCGGCCTTGCCGCCATCATCTAATGGCGCTTCAAAAGCCTCTTCATTTAAGGTTACATGCACGGCACCGCCATCAACTAAATCACCAAATAAAACCATGTTCGCCAGTGGCTTCTTGATTTCATTTTGGATGAGACGCTGCATTGGGCGTGCACCCATTAAACGATCATATCCTTTTTCTGCTAAATACTCGCGTACCGCATCATCAATCTCTAAAACCACTTGCTTGTCATCAAGCTGTGCTTGTAGTTCAACTAAGAACTTATCAACCACAGAGACCACAATCGATGGGTCTAATGGATTGAAGTGGATAATCGCATCTAAACGGTTACGGAACTCAGGTGTGAACACGCGGTTCATCGCTTCTGTATTATCTCGGCTATGGTCTTGCTTAGTAAAGCCCATTGACGCACGGCTAATATTCTCCGCACCCACGTTAGTAGTCATAATCAAGATAACTTGCTTAAAGCTTGCCACACGGCCATTATTGTCAGTCAACGTACCATGATCCATTACTTGCAATAACAAGTTAAAGACATCAGGATGCGCTTTTTCAATCTCATCCAATAACAACACACAATGTGGATACTGATTAATCTTCTCAGTTAACAAACCACCTTGATCAAAGCCTACATAACCTGGAGGCGCACCAATTAAACGAGATGCAGTATGCGCCTCCATGTACTCTGACATATCAAAGCGAACCAACTCAATGCCCATCAAATTAGCCAACTGCTTAGATACTTCTGTTTTACCAACACCAGTAGGGCCAGCGAACATAAATGAACCAATTGGCTTATCAGCAGATTTAAGACCTGCACGTGATAATTTAATCGCATCAGATAAGGTTTTAATCGCTTCATCTTGACCAAATACCAAACGATTTAAATCACGATCTAAGTGCTCAAGCAATGACTTGTCATCATTCGAAACAGATTTAGGTGGAATTCGAGCCAATTTAGAGATAATGGCTTCGATATCCTCAACGTCAATAACAGTCGGTTCAGGGCGCTCTTCTGCCGCTTCCTCTTCGCTATTGTCAGTCTCTGCCTCTACGTCAGTGGCATCAAATTCCGCTTCCGTATCAGCCTCTTCTTCTAGGCCAGTCTCATCAGCATCAATTTGAGCATCATAATCTGTCGGCTCTTTACTATTTAGCTCATTAATCAACTGATCTTCATCATCGACTTGATCAGCATCTGGAGTAATACCTAGACGCTTATAGGCACCCGCTTCATCAATCACATCAATGGCTTTGTCTGGCAAAAAGCGCTCATGAATATGCTTAGCTGATAACTGTACCGCACTGATTAATGCTGCATCGGTATATTCAACATTATGAAACTCTTCATAACGTGATTTTAGACCACGTAAAATCTCAATACTGTCATCAATGCTTGGCTCATTCACATCAATCTTTTGGAATCGACGAGATAAAGCATGATCTTTTTCAAACACTTGACGGTATTCTGTAAAGGTCGTTGAACCGATACATCTTAACTCGCCGTTAGCCAGTGCTGGCTTAATCAAGTTTGAGACATCCATATTACTACTCATTGAGGAACCTGCCCCAATAATCATATGAATCTCATCAATAAATAAGATCGCATTTGGCTTTTTCTTCAACTCATCAAGCAGCGCTTTCATGCGCTTTTCAAAGTCGCCGCGATACTTAGTACCTGCGATGAGCGAACCAATATCTAGGCTATAAATAACACAGCCTTGTAATGGTTTTGGCGCTTTGTTATTAATGATAAGCCACGCTAGACCTTCAGCAATCGAGGTTTTACCCACGCCTGGATCACCCACTAATAATGGGTTGTTCTTACGGCGGCGGCACAACACCTGAGCAGTACGCTCAATCTCGCTAGAGCGGCCGATCAAAGGATCTGTTTTGCCTTCAGCAGCACGCTTGTTCAAGTTCTGAGCGAACTCAGTTAATGGGTCTTTTTGTGCTTTACCCGCTTTGCTATCACTGCCTTCTACTTCTGTCTGGCCATCACGTGTCTCGTCTCCATCAGCACCATGTGATAAGTACTGAGTTAACTCAAGACGGCTAACACCTTGTTTTTTAAGGAGATATACAGCATAGGTATCATGCTCTGAGAACATAGATACCAAGATATCTGAACCTTGTACCAATCGACCTGAGCCGATAGATTGCACGTGGAAGATAGCACGCTGCAAAATACGGTCAAAACTCTGCGTTGCTTGTGGCGTTTGCTCCAGATCTGCATCTAGGGTTGGCGTGTGTTTTTCTATGTACGCTTCTAAGTCTGAGCGCAGGCTACCAATGTCTGCACCGCATGACTTAAGTGTGGTCGCTGCATTGTTATTCTCAAGTAGTGCCAATAGTAGATGTTCTACTGTTAAATATTCATGCGACTTTTGTCTTGCCAACGTCATGGCTAACCGCAATGAAACTTCTAGATGACGACTTAGCATATATGTGTCCTGATAATATTGTTATTTTTGATCGTAAGATTATTGTAGATATAAGATGAACGGTCTGTTAACTATAGCAATTAAAATCCCGATTGGGTTATTTAATCGCATTCATGCAGATAACTATCTCAATAAAAACAATAATCTTTTATGACTTAATTAGTAGGTAAGGTTACTAGCACTAAAAATCAAGGTTACTAATTAAACTGTTTGAGTGAATGCTGCCATTTTCACACATTATTTCAGAGGTTTAGCATAAGGGTAATGGCAGTAAGAATGGTGCAATGAGGGTTGTTTTGAGTGTTAATTAAGTTATAAGATAAAGATAGGATAAGACCATTGACAGCTTAATTTCTAACAAAGTAGAAAAATAAGCTCAGACTCATCAAAGCTTATTACTATAATGGTGTCTGGTTAAGAAGATTTAAAGAGGGCCGAGTTAATTAGTCGTATCTAACGGATTACAGAGCTTAAACGCCAAATTTCTTGGCTAATCAACATTATAAGGTAAAGACTGAACTTAAAGTCGGCCTACAATATAGAAAATATAGACAGATATAGCTTTAACCTTGATGTGGCTCAATTTGAGTTAATAAAGGGTAGCCCTCTTTACGCGCTGATTGATTGGCTTTTTTTGCTTTTGTCTCAGCAATATCTTTAGGGTAAATACCGGCAATACCCCGTCCCTGATGGTGAATATTCAGCATAATTTCAACCGCTTTTTCCGTATTATGACGAAACTCTGATTGTAATATATAGACCACAAACTCCATTGGAGTGTAGTCATCATTATACATAACTACAGCGTACATAGGCGGCTCAGCCAACTCTGGGTCAGCAACCATGACCTCAACTTCACCTTCCTCTTCAGACTCATCGTCTATCAGTTTAGACGGTGAGACTTTGGAGGGATGCGCAATTGGCAGCGTGGCAGGATGATGCCAATCTGCAGATATCGGATGACTCGATGTGCGCTCAGTTGTCACAGTATCAAGCAAGGTCTTTTCTATCATCATAGACATAGATTTTGTTATTTCACCGCTTAAATTAAAGAAAGTATGTAAGTTATAGATTATGAGGGCTAATGACTGAATTTCAATTATCACTAAATAGCCAATCGCTTAACTATTTATCACCTTCAGTCACTGGGCGCGGATCTGTCTCTGGCACTTCAGATAATGACATAGGCATCTTATCGACCGGACTTGATAACTGCCAGTTATAAATCTGCTCAACCTCTTGACCAGCGGCTTGAAGCTCAAGCTTCGCCTGCTTTGGTTTAAAGCCTTGCGGCATCACAAAACGGCCACGGATACGTGAAATACCCTTGATGTCATAATATTTTGGCTCTAATGGTACTTCGACCAAGTTCTCTTCATCTAGCAAAGTCAGCGTTGGTTTGAGTCGATGCTGATTACCATCTTCTGCAAGCATGGCCACATCAAAGCGATACTCAAACGCATTTTCAGGCAACGGTTCCATCTTAGCGCCCACCACCTGTAAAGGCAGGCCACCTTGATCAACTAGCGTATCGGCATAGACATTGTTAACCTGATTCAGCTGAAGATTTTGAATCTCTAAATCCTCAATATCACGGCGCAATTGCCCTAGATTATTTAGGCTAATGTCGCGCTCTTGTTTGGCTGCATCGACTTGTTTATTAAGGGCATTAACTTTTAGCTGTAGTGACTTAACCTCTTCAGCAGAAAGCTCTTGCGCCTCTCCTTTCATTTTTGCGGCATTTTGTGAGGCCTGATAACCACGATGGTAACCAAACTTGTGGCCAAATACAGTGGCAATTATGCCAGTCAGTAATACTGCGCTCGCAAATAATACCAATATCAGCGGACTCATCGGACTAGATGATCGCTTCTTAAATTTAGGAGTAGGTTTGCTGATTTCGGTGGACATGTAATCTAAGCTCGTATCTTATGAATCGGCGGTCAGTTAAGAAGCCAAAGGCAAATTTAAGGCAGATTATTATACCTAACTCTTAAACCAATAACTAACAGCAGATTTGTGGCAATGAAATATTTATAAAATACAGCTGCTTGTATGCCTATGATTTTGTATGCTTTATTAGGATATCAAGCCGCAGCTATTTTACAAAAAACAAGGTTAAGGGGTCTACTTTTAGGGCACCACAGGCACATGGTTTAGCCCAAGTGACTCATCAAACCCGAACATAGCGTTCATACACTGTACCGCTTGCCCAGCAGCCCCTTTCACTAAGTTGTCTTGAACCACTAAAATAGTAGCCTCCCTATTATCATTGTCTTGATGCACGGCAATACGTAATCGATTGCTCGCTCTTACGCTGCGGGTATCTGGGAACTCGCCGGTTGGTAATACATCAATAAATTGCTCATCTTTATAAGCCGCTTCATAAATGGCTTGTAACTCCTGCTTAGCACCTGCTTCTGTCAACACCAAGTGTATGGTGGTAAACATACCGCGTATCATAGGCACTAAGTGCGGAACAAAGCGAACCTTATGTGCAAACCTACTGTTCAATAACTGATGCACACCTTGGTTAATCTCAGGTAAATGGCGATGCCCGCTAATACCATAAGCTTTGAAGTTATCTGTGGTCTCAGCGTAATTCAAATCAAGCTTAGCTTGACGACCCGCGCCTGACACACCTGATTTTGCATCGATAATTATACGCGGTTCAACCAAGGCTTCATTGGCATCATTTTGTGCTTCGATAACTGGCTTTAAGCCTAATATAGCAGTTGTTGGATAACAGCCTGGATTACCAATAACACTCGCTGATTTAATCGCTTCACGGTTAATCTCGGGTAAACCGTATGCTGCTTGTTGCAAAAGATCTGGGCAGGCGTGTTTGTGTTTATACCACTGCTCAAACTCTTCTAATGATTGCAAGCGAAAATCTGCTGCTAAATCAATTACCTTTACACCGGCATCAACCAATGCTTGCGCTTGCTGCATCGCCACACCGTGAGGGGTCGCAAAAAATACCACATCGCATTCGGCGAGTGCTTCAACTGTACGCTCTCCTAAATCACTATAAACTAAATCGGTAAATCCGCGTAGACTTGGAAAAACACTGGCAACGGGCTTCCCTGCCTCTGAGCGTGAGGTTAACCATTTAACAGCGACCTCAGGGTGTGCTGATAATAATCTAATCAACTCCACACCTGTATATCCTGTTCCACCTACTATCGCTGCTTGCAACATATCGTATCCTACTTGTTTAACGTAACGCGCATAAAGCTAAAATGTGCTCTAAGGCGATTATTTAAAGTAACGTTGTCGTTGTCTTATTTTATCACTATCGTTTTATAGTAACGCATTTGCCTAAACTTAAACAATTTATTAAAAGGTTACTAGCCTTTAATTAAATAATAATGACTTATCAGCTAGTTAAATAAGCGTTACTTATTAAAGTTAAAGCGTGTCATTGTATTAAAGGTTATAGCTATGCACGGCATCTACGAATACTTTTGCATTTTCAGGATTAACCCACTGAGTAATACCATGACCCAAATTGGCAATATATCCTGTCTTTTCGCCGCCAGCATAGGCATCATCTAGCATGGCATTGACCGACTGTTTAATTAACTCGGATGAGCCATATAAAGTAGCTGGATCCAAGTTACCTTGTACCGCAATCTTACGCTCACCGGTTGCCAAAATAGCGCGCGCTTTATCTAACGGCATGGTCCAATCAAGACCCAAACAATCCGCTTGGCTATCCATCTGTACATCAAGCCACAATCCGCCACCTTTGGTAAAGACAACCACAGGTACCTCTGGATGACGCTGTTTTAGCTCAGCAACCACACGCTTATTATATTTGTGTGAAAACTCGATAAATTGACGATGAGCAAGTGCCCCGCCCCAACTATCGAATAGCTGAACAATCTGAGCACCGGCAACAATTTGTGCATCTAGATAGTCAATAATCGCTGTGGTGACATGATCTAATATCTGATGTAAAAACTCAGGTTTGCTGTATAACAAGCCTTTGGTATAACGATAATCTTTTGAGCTGCCACCCTCAATCATATACGTTGCTAATGTCCACGCACTACCCGAGAAACCAAATAACGGTACTAAGCCATTGAGCTCTTTACGGATGCTGGTCACCGCATCCATTACATAACCTAGTGCATCGTTTGGATCATAAGTTTCTAACTGCTTAAAATCAGCCTCTGTGCGTAAGGTACGCTTAAATTTAGGACCTTCACCAGTCTCGAAATACAGACCTAAGCCCATCGCATCCGGAATGGTCAGAATATCACTAAACAAAATAGCGGCATCTAAATCAAAACGACGCAGTGGCTGCATGGTAACTTCGGTAGCGCGAGCCGTATCTTTACAAAGACTCATGAAATCACCCGCTTCAGCACGGGTGTCTTTATATTCTGGTAAATAACGTCCTGCTTGACGCATCATCCAAACGGGCGTGACATCAACCTGCTCAAATCGCATTGCCTTTAGCAAACGATCATTTTTTAAAGGGGTAAAGCTGTGTGTCGAGTTAACAGAGTGTGAGGAAGTTATAGACATTATTATCTCTTTAAAGTCACCAGAATATAATCAAAATAGTTATATTAAATGAGTTATTGTCAATTCAGGCAGCTGATATTAATTATTTATCTGCTACTAATTATGACCCGATTTTATCTGTGATTCCGCCATATTCAATCTCTATAATGAAATTAAGACTTAGTAAGACATAGCGAAATCGTTATTATAATTGCATCAGTTATTGAGTTCCTATCAATAACTAATGGCTAAGCGTAAATAAATAATAGACCCAATTATTAAAAACCGCACTATTTATTTAAAATAGCCATGTCATCACGGTGAATCATGACCACCCGCTCTTCGCTATTACCAAGAATTTTATCAAAATCTTTGGTGCGTTCACGAGCAACTCGGCGAGCTTCTTGCGATGAGAAATTCACCTGACCCACTGCTACACGCTCATTGGTATCTTGATCAACAACCGCAACCACATCACCTTCTTCAAAGTCACCTTGGATATCAACCACACCGACCGGTAATAAGCTCTTGCCTTGAACGGTAATCGCGTCGACTGCACCAGCATCAATAAACAAGGTACCTGCCATACGTAAGTGAGCCGCTAACCACTGCTTACGCGCAATGATTTTATCCGCTTGGTTGGTTTTGAGTAGCGTACCAACAGACTCGCCTTCGGCAATACGGTTAATCACTTTATCAATGCTACCATTAGCAATAACAGTCGGACAGCCGCCCATCGCTGCTAAACGTCCGGCACGGATTTTGGTTAACATACCACCGCTACCAAGCTTACCGCCTTCGCCGGCAATATCAAACAGATAGTCTGCCATTGCTCTTTCTTGACGAATCATCTTAGCATCAGGATTTTCACGTGGATTATCCGTAAATACCCCATCTTGATCGGTTAAGATAATATATAAATCAGCGCTAACCATAGCTGCGGCCATTGCGCCTAGCGTGTCATTATCACCAAACTTAATTTCATCAACGGTAATGGTGTCATTCTCGTTAATAACAGGCAATACACGCCAAGATAGCAATTTATCTAACGTATTAGCCGTATTTAAATAACGCTCGCGATTAGATAAATCATCGTGAGTTAGTAAGATTTGCGCACTTTGCACGCCACTTTGAATCAAAGCAGATGACCAGGTTTCGATCAGACCCATTTGGCCGATTGCCGCACAGGCTTGCAGGCCTTCTAACTTTTTAGGACGTTCATTAAGCCCCATTCTGACCACACCCTCGGCCACTGCCCCTGACGAGACTAAAATTACTTCTTTGCCTTGATTGTGCAAAGCGGCAATTTGGCTTGCCCATTCATAAATCGCTGTACGGTCTAGCCCTTTACCATTATTGGTTAACAGCGAAGAGCCGATTTTTACGATAATACGTTGTAAATCAAACGATCTTTTTTCTGTGGCAAAACGGTCATCATTAGAGTCAACCGGTTTTGGAATACTGCCCTGTAATTTTGTTTTCTTTGCTTTTTTACCGCTGTTATTAGCACTCATAATCCTTCCCATAATATAATAATGTATTTATATGAATCGTCCTATGCCCTGTACTAAAAGAGGCTAGCTATACTTTGTCATATTATATTTGAAAGAGAACAACCAATAGTGATGTCCTTTACTATCAGCCAGTGTCTCTTTTTAACCTGCCAGATACTTCTACTTTTGAAGTAAAAATATCTAGCTAATTTTTAAATTTTTAATCATTGCAAGACAAATAGACTCGAGCTTAAGGGGCGTAAATAATCTCTACGCCATCTTCATCGTCGTCATCACTATCCATTGCCGCTTGTAGAGCAGCTTCACGCTGAGCACGTCGCGCTTCTCGATAAGCCTCTTTCTGCTCTTCGGTATTGAGACGTACTTCCGCTTCCAAACGCTCAAACCGCTCTCTTTGCGCTTCGGCAAACAGAGGGTCTTCTTCTTCGCGTTCGCGCTCACGTTCAATCTCATTCATCAGATGATATTTCACATCATCTACACCTTCACCGGTTAAGGTAGAGGTTCTAAATACTGCACCTGTCCAGCCGAGTTCGGCCACAATATGTAGGCACAGCTCGTTTAACTCATCTTCATCAGGTACCTGATCAATCTTATTTAAAATAAGTATTTGTGGCAGGTTAGCAAGTTCAGGTGAGAAACGCTCAAGCTCATTCAAGATGACCTTACCATTTTCAACCGGATCACTACCATCAATAGGTTTAATATCGATAATATGTAGCAGACGGCGGGTACGCGCCACATGCTTTAAGAAGCGAATACCAAGACCTGCACCTTCTGATGCGCCTTCAATCAGCCCTGGAATATCTGCCATTACAAACGAGCGATGACGACCCACATCGACCACACCTAAGTTTGGCACAAGTGTGGTAAACGGATAGTCGGCTACTTTAGGTTTGGCTGAAGATACTTGGCGAATAAAAGTTGATTTACCCGCGTTCGGTAAACCAATCAAGCCCACATCGGCGACTACCTTTAGCTCAAACTTTAACTGCTTCAGCTCACCCTCAAAGCCTGACGTGGCTTTACGTGGTGCTTGATTGGTTGAGCTCTTAAAATGGGTGTTACCCAAGCCGCCATCGCCGCCTTTAGCAATCAACAACTCTTGACCGATTTCGGTCAAATCACCGACAACCTCACCCGTTTCGTTATCAACAATAGTAGTACCAATTGGCACACGTAGGTAAATATTATCCGCGCCTTTACCCGCACAGTTCTTGCTGTGACCATTCTCACCGCGGCCGGCATCGTAGCGGCGAGTATAACGATAATCTACCAAAGTATTGGTATTATCATCGGCAATTACAATCACGTCACCGCCTTTACCACCGTCACCGCCATCTGGGCCACCACGCGGAACATATTTTTCCCGGCGGAAGCTCACAATGCCGTTACCACCGTCTCCTGCTTTGACAGTAACAATTGCTTCATCAATAAATCGCATTGGTCTTGCTCCCTTAACTTTTTTTAAATTGGTATTTTTAAATGGCTAACGGCATCTCTCTAAAATAATTTAGAAAAATGCATATTAGAATAATAGTCTGGTATAAATAAATTTTGTTAATAATAATGTACGACATTCATTAAGCCGTATTCTACAGCATAATCGAACAAAACAAATAATAAAAAAATACCCGACAACCATAACGATTATCGGGTATCGTTGCAAATCGTGTCAGTCATTAGTTTGTGGCGAATCAAACAGTTAATGCTCTGAAAGTCACACATAAGTGTTCATACTAATGCACGATAAGCTGCTTTAATTTCTAACTGGCGCTTGACAATAGGGTTAAACGACAGACTTCCTGTATAAACTATTAAAGACAATTATCAGTCAATAAAGACTAATTATTAAGCACTGATATTTGTGTAATGCACGCCGGCCATTTGAGCAGCAACACGTAGTACTTGAGTGCTATAACCTACTTCATTGTCATACCAAACATATACGGTAGCATGATTATCAGTAACGATAGTCGCTTGGGCATCAACGATACCCACTTGCTTAGTACCAACAAAGTCAGAAGATACGGCTTCAGTTGAATCAGTATAAGAAATTTGAGACTGCCAAGCATCGCTATCAGATACTTTCTTAAAGAAAGCATTTAATGCTTCAGCACTTTCTGGTGCTTTCTCAAGATTTAGGTTTAAGATAGCCATACTAACGTTTGGCGTTGGAACACGGATAGCATTACCCGTTAGCTTACCATTTAACTCAGGTAACGCTTTACCCACTGCTTTGGCAGCGCCAGTGCTAGTGATAACCATATTCAATACCGCACTGCGGCCACGGCGATCTGATTTATGATAGTTATCTATTAAGTTTTGATCGTTAGTAAATGCGTGAATGGTTTCAACGTGACCATTAACAATACCAAACTCGTCGTTTAATACTTTCAACGATGGCGTGATAGCGTTAGTAGTACAGCTAGCTGCACTCACGATAGTATCATTACCAATAGTGTCATTGTTAACACCATAAACAACGTTTTTAATCTCGCCTTTTGATGGCGCAGTTAACAATACTTTTTTAACACCTTTAGCTTTTAAATGTTTACCTAGGCCATCTTCATCTTTCCAGATACCTGTATTATCAATGACGATTGCATCATTAATACCATAACTGGTGTAATCAATTTCACTTGGATCATTAGCATAGATAACTTGGATGAAGCGGCCATTTACGATGATGCCTTGGTTTTCTTCATCAACAACCACAGAACCTGGGAAAGGTCCATGGACTGAGTCACGCTCAAGTAATGAAGCACGCTTTGCGATGTCGCCCTCTTTACCAGGACGAACAACAAATGCTTTTAGTTGTAAACCTTTGTCAGTTGCTGCTTCTTCAAGTAACAAACGAGTTAAGATACGACCAATACGGCCAAAACCATATAGGACCACGTCTGTCGCTTCGCTATTGGCAGGCTGAGACTTGTCTGCTTTAGCAAACGCATCAGCAGCGCTAACGTTATTTTTAACCAATTGGCCTGCATCAACTACAGCAGTGTTAATTTCGTTAATGTCAGCAACGTCTTTTACGGTTGCTAAGATATCATCAACTGTTAACGCTTTACCGTTGTTGCGTACGGCTGTTTGCTCAATTTTAGTTAGCACATCAGCAGTCGATAGGCCATTAAGCGCTTCACCAAATAGCTTAACTTTAACATCTTTATTGATATATAAGTCATGAAGCTGATTAACAAGCTCATGAGCCTTATTTTCTTGTTCTTGATATTTAGCTAGGTGAACTTGGTGTAACTTGCGGCGCGTATCAGCATTACTCACAATAGTCATCCTTTGGGTAAATGAAGTGAAAAGTTGGGTAACTTAGCTTCCAGTGTATTCAATATAATGATCCTATGTAGCAGATATTTATATTGGCAACTGACTCTACTTTAAATGCTAGATTTTAAATCATATTGCTTATTTAAGCCAGTCGAATACGTGGATAATACCCACCTATTGAGTCAGATTTTACTAGAATACTGGTCTCAATAACATTCATTACAATAAGGAACGGCTAGTGACTATTTAGCCACTAGCGTATTTGGTGTGCCAGTATGCGTCGTAATTTGCAACTGTGACACATCATAGCCTTGCGCTTGGGCACTGGCTTTATATTTATTGAATGTCTCTTGTGATAATGTCGGTTTACGTGACAATACCCATAGGTATTTATTATCAGGCGTACCCACTAATGCGCTTTGGTAATTATCGTCAAGCTCTAATACCCAATAATCTGCTTTGCCAACAGGTAACCATCTAATCCAGCTTGGTAAGAAGGTCACTTTAAGCTCGCTACCTGTGTTATTGGCTGGTTTGGCTAGCCCTTCTGCGCTCATCATCGAGCCATCTTCTTTTCTACACTGATTAACAACATCAACAGATTTAATATCGCCTGCATCGTCATGATTGAGTCGATAAGTTGCAGTCACGTCAGATACGCACTTACGCTGAAAATACATAGGGAAACGAGCGATTTCGTACCACTGACCTGCATACTTATTCAAATCAACTTCACTGACAGAACGAGGTGCCGTCGGTGCGGCTTTTGTTTGTGATAGCGCATTAGCACGTGCTTGCTGTTGTTCAGTCGTCATGCCCGTTGCTGCTTGTGAAAACGCAGAGTAAGCCGCCAGTGGCACTAAGATGGCCAATGCAATACCTGTATGTTTGAGTAATGCCTGCATAAAGGGTCTCTCTGAGATTTCATGCTTGTGTTGATTCATAGTCAACCTTTTGATTTGTTAGCGGTATAAAATGGTATATAACAATACTTATTTTTACTTTAATCTTTTGCTTATTTACTGGTTAAACGTATCGCCAGTGGTGCTTAATAGCCTTATCTTGTTCATTAATTTAATAATACAAAGATAATAGATAAAGGTTAGAGTCAACAGAGGCGACCAAGAGCCATTAAAGTGCTCTTTACTAATGACTAAGCTCAGTATTAAACTATGAGCATCAAGCTAAAATAGCTAAAAATGTATTGATAACTCTTTGTGTATTTCTAGAGTATTCCCATCTAAAAGTCATTACTATCAATAAAATGTAGTAATAGGATAAGGTTTGTAAAGTATGCTATTAAACGTAAATTTAACCTGTTTTATTGTTGTGCATTGACCCGTAAAAATTTACGAATTCCTGCTACTTTATCTCCAGAGTATCTACGTATTTGACTCACATCGTTTGGTGCTAATCCGCCTAACCCGATAACTGGAATCTCCGACTTTCTAGCCAATACATCAAACTTATCAAAACCCAATGCCGGCTGCTGACTGTGTGTTTTCGTTTTATTGACAGGGGATATAAAAACGCCTAACACTATAGGCATCGTTTGCTGTGCTACTCTTGCTTGATTGAGTAAATATCGGGCTAATTGATTGGCTTTATTAACGCTGTTTTCACAGTGGCAACTTATCGTTAATGGTAAATAAGTTAGGTGACTAACTGCCCCCTTATCTAGTTGATAACGATCAGAAACAAGGCTGTCCAAATCAGCTTGCGTCAAATGCTGTGCGGCCAATCTCGATATCAATTTGCTATTATTGTGATGATTAATCAATTCATTGGCTAATGTATGATTAACAATAAAACTAATATCTGCTCGCTTTTTTGCTAACTTGCTAATTGCTATTATCTGTTGGTCAGTATTCGATAGTTTTAGGCGTATATAAACACAGCCATTATCCATTAAGTGCTGACTATAAAAATCAGCCCATGCTTTAATACTATTCTCTTCAAAGCTCTCTACTACATCAGTACTATCGGTTTCAGCTATCTGCGTAATCTCTTGAGTAATGGTGATGCAATCTGGCAAGCTAAGCCACTTCAAAATCGCTGAATTGGCCTCAGGTAATGCGTATTCTCCTGATAATAAAGCTGCTTTATCTGCCCAATGTAGCGACTGCCCCTCACTTCCCTGCTCACGGTATCGAAAATCCCCATATTGCGCAGAGGTGAGCTCAACTCTATATACGTGCAAGCACACAGTCTTAGACTCTTTTTGAGCGTCCAAATCATGATAAGTATGGCGCAGGACCCCAAGCGGATTAATCAAACTGCCTGCTGTTATATCCAGTCCAATCTCCTCGTAAACTTCTCGAATAAGGGCTTGCTTAGGATGCTCATCAACCTCTATCTTACCGCCGACAAACTCATATCGATTGCCTTGATGCTGTTTTGCATGGCGAAATCCTAATAAAAACGAGTCACCATAATGTATAACGGCAACAGCCACATCAATTTGCATCATCAGTTTGTCTCCTGAAATAAATAAATTGACACCTATTTCCTCATAAAAATAAAAAAACCACTTGCAAAGACGTGAAGAATAAATAATAATCAAGTTAATGATAATCATTATCAATAAGTTGATTTGCGATAGACCTTATTGCTAATAAAAATATTAACCAAAACTTTTAAGACACAGAGGATACTATCATGGCTACTATCATTTCACGCGCACTTAACCTTCGTGACAACCAACTTCCTATGCTGCAATCAGAGCACCTATTCGCACTAACCAAAGAAGTGCGTATCCAACATGAAGGAGAGGAATACCGCTTACGTCTCACTCGTAATAACCGTCTAATCTTAACCAAATAGCGGTTAACAAAATATTTGAAGATAAACAAATTCTAGGCAAATTGTTTAACCTTAATGAACGACACTTCGTCACAACACCTACTGAGACGAAACTTATTAAGTAAAGTCGTCATTTGATTAATATGAACCGTGACTGGGTTGAATTTTTATTAGCAAATAGGTCGTCTTTTAACAGTCTCGCTCAACCAAAAAGGCATCGCTTAGCGATGCCTTTTTTTATCTCTTTAAACTAACGCTTTGTTTTGACACAATCAATTGGTTAATGCTCTACCTAGAAGTGGAAGCTATAAACCACATCGACTGCGTTCTCCGCTGCTGAGGTCGCCTCGACATAGATTCTGCGAGTCAACTGATAGCGCAATGACAGGCTATTTTGTGCGTTAAACACACCCACACCATAGCGGATGTATAAGTCTGGGGTAATATAACCCGTCACGTTCACGTTGGCATCATCTTCACTACCAGAAGCGTCAATGGTCAAACGTTCTAAGCCAAAGGCATCACCAATACTATTGGTCAAACTGCGTGTGCTACTTAACCCTAAGCTCAAACCTGCTGCTGCCAAATTATTAGTAACCTGAGACTTAAAGCCCTCTTCACTAATCTGAGTCGCCCCTGAGTTTGAGATACGTCCAGTAACCAGCGCATTCATTGCCTGACCTTGGGTCAAGCCCGCATCGTTGAAGACCACAATATTCGGCTCTGCAGCAGTACCTTTAATACGCACACCGACCGTTTGATCTTCAATCTTTTTAACCGCCTCAATACTTAAGGTAGGATTGGTGACATCGCCATTAAAGCGAACCTGACCATAGTTAAGCTCAAGATTTTGGCCAAAGGCATCGATATCACTGCGACGGCTAACCTGAACCACACCACGCGCCTTCATCACCCCTTGACCTTTTTGAGTAATATGTACGGCACCAGCCAGTGGCAATACCGCACCAAAGCCGCGGAAGTTCACATTACGACCTAAATCAACCCCAATATCAGCGTTAATTGACCAAGGTTTAGAGATTTCTAGAACCTCATCAATATTACCAATCAAACGGCGATCAAGTACGACCACATCTTCTGACTTGGTGACCACTTCTTCGTTCGCCTCTGGTGGACGTATCGTGGCTGTCGGTACCGAAACAGCGCCCACAATATTGACATACTGCTGATTTGGCTTAACGATAATATTAAAGTCAGGGCTCACCTCCGCAAATAATAATGGTGGCTGACTAACGATCAGACGCTCGCCGGTAATACGAATCTTGGCTTGCATTTCTTGCTGCCAGTTAATCGTCCCACTAATATCACCCGTCCCCTCGCCGCTCATGAACTTGCCGTTTAGTGTGGCGCTTTGACCACGGATTTGGGCTTTGGCATTGATATTAGTTAGATTCACCGGCAAATCGAGCATAGCGACCGTGGTATCATGCAAGTTCACATCGCCATAGAACACAGGGCTTGTCAACGTACCACCGACACCACCGGCCATCGTAATATTACCAGCCAATCTACGCATACCTGGGAAGAATGGCTTTAAGATAGCCAAATCAAACTCATTAAGTACTAGCGCACCGGATAACGGCTTACTCTCTTTGAACGGATCAATAACCACATCGGCATAACCCCGTGCTCCTTGACCACTATCGATATCAGTACGTAGCTTGATACCTTCTTCAAATGAGCGGACAATTAATGACACACGCTTATAGGGCAAGGTTACTGACTCTGAATAGCCATCTTGGGTCATGCCCACTTTACCATTATCTGAGTATAGTGTTGCATTGATATTTGGGTTGCTACCACGGCGCCAGCCTATAACTGCTTTACCGTTTAACTGAGCTTGCCAAGTTAAATCTTTTGGTAAAAAAGGCGCAAATAAAGTTGTATTTAAACTTTGAATCGCTAGGTTAACCTGACCCTGTTCACTTGATGCCACAAGCTTCTCACGTAGACACAGCTTGCCTTCTTGATCAGTTGCTTGCCAACAATGGGCAGCCAACTCAATGCGCGGTGTCTCACCGCCAAAGAAGGCCAACATTTGTGCCGGTTGATTCTGCGCTAAAGTCACATATTTAGTACCGATAGCACCATTACCTATAACGCCACGCCAGCTTTGGGCATTGCGATCGAGACCACCTTTAATCAGTGCATTGATACCCACATCGGTACCTGCACTATTTGTTTTCGCTTTGAGCGTCAATGCATGATCTTGTTCCGTACCAGTAAATACCGCACGTAAGGTATCAAACTGATTACTTGACGTTTCAAGACCATCAGCGATAACCACTAAGGTGCTTGGGCTCTTAGCCAAGTCAACAATCTTACCTTTAATAATACCTTTGTTAAGAGTGATACCTGGTAATGCTAATCGGTTACCGGTTAAATCAACATAAATCGTTGGTAGTGGCTGACCTTGTGGCTGCACCAAGGTGAGTCCGCCAACAACATTTCCGGCAATATCTTTTGAGATTTGCGACAAATTACGGACATTGACCTTGGCTTGCAAGCGTCTGGCATCGCCATTGGCAACGATTTGGTTATCACCCCATTGTACAAGCAGATTATCGGCATTAAGGGTCTCAACAATGCTATTCACCTGTTTTACTTGACCACTAGAATCTGCTGCTTTTAAGACATTCAGATAGGCATTCATATCTTTTGGCAAATGTAAAGTAGTGTTTAAGCTACCTCTGGCCAATAATGGCTGACCCTTGATATGACCGCTTAGTGACATACGATTAACGCTAATACGCTGCACGCTGTCTCGCCATGTACCTGTCGTTTCGATACGACCAGTGATGGTGCTTGGCACATCTTTGACAAAGTATCCGGCATTGAAGTCGTCCATCACCGCATTTAAATCCCAAGAGATGCCATTTTTAACATTGACAGTCCCTTTGGCAATCAAGCTACCTGCTTCTCCAATATGACTAAATCGGCGTAATCGAATCGCTTGCGCATCACCAACCGCATCAATGACCAGTTTACCTTGTGGTAATTGCGGTGTATCGATGGTGCCGTTGAATTTCACATCAAAGGCTTGCAAATCGCCCATCTTAGTATTGTTGTCACGCCACTTACCTGAGGTTTTTAAATCACCCGTGATAATGCCTTGGGTTTGCGGTGCAAAGAAACCAACATTAAACTGTTTTGTATTGGCATTAATATTCCACTTAATACCATCGGTTAGATTAACATTACCCGACGCACGAATATCACCTGCCTCACCCTGATGATTAAAGGATTTGATATTAATATTTTTGGGCGTGCCATTTACATCAACATTGAAGTTGCCTTTTGGCACCCCTTGGGTCTGAACTTGACCATTAAAACGCGCATCAAAATTCTGTAAGTTGCCGCCAAGCATGTTTACAGCACCATCGCCACTACCCATAACCGTCACACGGCGATTTTCAGTCGTCGCCTTGCCATTATTATCAGCGGCATCAGTATTGACCTGCGCTGTTAATGTGGTGGTCAAATCGGTAGATTTAATGTTAAACACGTGGCGCTGTCCGCTAAGCACCCTACCATTAACACGCTTTTTGATGTCGTACATCTTGCCTGAGGCATTGATATCACCGACCAATCGCGTCACTGGTAAATCTTTATTAAAGACTTGCGGCTTTAGCTCTTGCGTTTTGGCATCAATATTCCAAGTCAGCGGATTATTCTTCGATGCCAGTAAAATACTGCCGTTACCGCTTAAATCACCCATCACACCGTTGTAATTTAAGGTGCGGAGATTAACGCGATCACCAACTTTATTCATACGAATCTTATAATCACCGGCAGGCGCGGCATTTAGTTCTTCAATATTGGCATTGGCATTGACCCACAATAGGTTGTCACGCACTTGTACATCAGCCACACCATAAGGGCTATCGATATTACCGATTTGAGGGACATCTTTACGGCGTAGATTCTGCCACTTGGCATCGACATACCAAGGCGCACTCTTTCTTGGATTTTCAGGAGTAACACCTTTTACAATCTTGGCATTTATATGCTCGCCATCACGTTGTTTCAGATCAGCGTTAATTTGCATCAAGCCATCTGAGTTTTCGAGCTGATAGACCACTGCAAGCTTACCATTCAAGAACTTAGGCGCATAAGGTTTAGCCACATCAGGCACTAGAGTGCGTACCTTATAATCATCGCTAAATAACATGGCCTTCGTTTTAAACGGACCTTCCCAATCGAGGATACCTTGTGCAATCAAATCACCATTTGGTGTGGCAGCTGTCAAACGCTGAACGTGCATTTCTTTAAAATCAACAATATTGGCACGGCCACGATAATGACCACTTGGAATAGTATCTGCTGATAATTGGCTGTTAATACGCAGCTCAATATCTGACAACACCCCTGACGCGGTGGCCAAACCATTGTGTAGCGATAGATTAATCGCATCTTCGGCATAAGGTAGGTCTATTTCATCCCAACTTAGCTTGGCGCTAAAGGGAGCATTCTTATCCATGCCTTGGACTCTAAACTCGCCCACGACCTCTTTGTCATTATAGTTACTACGCAGCTTACCATACGTACGCTTAAGACTGCCTGTAGCCATCACCTCAATCGGGTCGACATAGACCTTCTCTAAGCTATTAACTGTAATCACCGCCGATAAATCTAAAGGATAATCACCAGTTAAATTCACAGAGCCGGATAAATCATCAACTTTAACCACATCACTGTACTGTAAATAGGCTTCATTAACTTTAAGCTCTGTCCCTACCCAGCTTAAATCATCGGCTCTGATATCCGTGACCACAACTGGTTCTTTGCCAGCTTGGTTATAGACAATCTCATCAATACGCGCTTCATCAAAGCGTAGGTTAATAGGCAGATCAAACGTTTTATAGTCAAACGGTTCACCTGTTGCCGGCTTACGATTGATAATTTCAATCTTACCAATCGTCGCTTCACGTAAATGCGCCTCTTTAATAAAAATGGCACGCCAGCCAATTTTAACAAAGGTATCGATAAAATGAATATCAACATCTTCTGAGGCACTTAAGGCAAGATCCTTAATCCTTAAACCATCACGCAGATTACCCTCTCCATACTCAAGCTCTATGCCTGTCTCTGAAGCGATTTTGTTCATGATAAACTGGGTGCCACGAGATGTACCCGCCATCACATACAAGACGATACACATAATCAAAAACAGAACGAGCAGCAGTGCCAATATCTTTAATAAAAAAGATAACGGATAATGGCGTTTAACCCGCTTGGCATCACGCTGAGCAGGGTGTTCTTCTTTTGGTTCAGGAGTTTGAGGAGTGGTCATGGATTAAGTGGCTTCTTAGCAATAGCAATTAAAACAAGTCACACACAAGGGCTTTATCTCTGATTAAAATGCCCCTGTGTGTGGTTAGGGTTGGTACTATTTACAGTCAAAAATATCAGCATTCATAACACAGTGAAGGCTGTGTCATAGTAAATGATATTAGGACACTGAGCAATCATATATCTAGCAGTCAAAACAAAAGCGCCGAACTTACTGCAGAGGCGAGCCGATAAAGAAGTGCAAGCGAATAGGAATGCTGTCCTCTAACACGCCTGCGCCTAAGTCAACGCGTACCATACCAACAGGTGATGCCCAGCGTACCCCGACCCCCACACCCAATTTGGTTTCTGCATCGAAGTCTTTGTCATAGGCGTTACCAAAGTCGGCAAATACAGCGCCGCGAAGACCTGGCTTAAACTCATAGTTATATTCGGTGCTACCGATCGCTAGGATTTGACCACCCGTTAGGTAGCCGTTTTCAATCGCAGATAAGCTGTTATAGTCATAACCGCGAATACTGCGATCACCACCGGCAAAGAAACGCAGCTTATACGGTACAGACTCGAAATCATCAGTCCAAATATAGCCTGTATCCAAGCTGCCGACTAGCTGATGCTTGTTCATCTCACCAAAGCTATAAACTCCGCTGACGCCAGCACGCGCAATGACCATATCGGTATCGGTCAATGCATCTTCGGTACCTGCTTCTAGAGAATAGTACTGACGCCACCCTTTCATCGGATTGGTAATGTTATCTGTGGTGGTTTTATCTAAGGTATAACCCAGCAATAGGGCTTCTTGTTTAAAACGGGCATTTTCACGGTTAAACGGTTCAGGCAAATCTTCACGCGCAGGCCCTTTCACGCCACTTTCTAGATCATCAAGACGATAACGCAGTGAGTAAGTACGGTTCCAACCCGTGTCGCGGCGGATGCGTCGTGCCACACCAACTTTTACCGTATTGGTTTTCAAATCTAAGTTACCATCACCTTGGGTGATCTCTTCTTGCTCGTAACTGGCATTGGCCGTCAAAATATCATTGAGAGGGTGCTTCCATGGACGGCTGGCATGTATATTCACTGAACGGTTAATCTCAGACAGACCAACATCAATACCGGCTTGATAACCATCTCGGTTAATTAGATTATGCTCAAACCTTGTCACCGTACGAATACCGGTATCAGTGCCATAACCAATACCTAAATCCACATCTTTCGGTTTGTCTGCAGTTACGAACACGTAAGTCGGAACTGATTTGGTCTCATGTACTTCTTGCGGGGTTTTTCGACCTGCCAAAACAGTTTGACTCAAGTCTTCAGGCAGATTATCGGTATCCGCTAAGCGGTCTTCTTCATCCGGTAATACTTTTCGAACTGCGCGACTGATAGCATTTGATATTTTGCCTAATATATTTTTGGCGTCTTCTTCCTCATCAGCATCGAGTACTCGGTCATCTGGTAGCCTAGACAAGCGCTCTGCTTTTGCACTGATTTCGGCCAATTTATCGGTGGTTTCTTGATCAACCGTATATTCAATAGGCTCAAACTCTGCAGATAAATCATCATCCGCATTATTCTCTGAGTTATTATTTGCTAAAGCTTCTGACTCGTTCTTTGTGTCATCCTTATTACTTTGGGCAGTGACATCATTTTGAGCAGCCGCATTATTCTGGTTCTGAGTACTAGCATTCTCTTGGCTTTGCGCCGAACTATTATCTTGCGTGCGTTGTGGATTATCGTCAGCGGCATTAATAACATCTTCCACCACATCGGCGACTGACTCATCACTCTCTTGGCTTTCAGCATTGGCACCACTATCCATACCCATGAAGTCTAGACTGCCACTACTTACCGAATCATTGGGCTTGACGGTCTCAACGTTCACCACGTTAAAGTAGCGAGTCGCTGCTAAATCATTGGTAAATCGAGTCACTAATGAGGCATCAAATTCATCACCTGGCTTATACTTATGTAGCTGATGCAATAATTCAAGTTTAACCGGTAGTTTATCCGGATCGGTGGTTAGCTCGCCTTTTTCTTCATCAATGGTGAAAAACACCACATCATCAAATTGATAGCGCTCACCGGTATCATAAATAAGACCCACATCTGCGGTATTGTCTGGCAAAATAACATCGACAGATTTGTTTAGCCATTGCCCATCAAAGAAACCATAAAGATTTCGTGCGCTCTCAATTCTATCTTTGGCAAGCTGATAGACACCGTGATTAAAGATATCATTGGTCTTAGGTGGTGCTGATTCTGCAATTTCCTGGAAGGTTTCTAATTCGGCACCTTCACCGCGAATATCCACGATACGGCTATTAACAATAACTGGCTCACCCAAATGCTCAATGATGACATTAATTTCATCGGCGTCTTTTTTCTCGAAACGCATATTAATATCATAATAACCAACTGCTTGCGCTGCATTTAACGATTCTTCACGCAGCTTAGGTATCACAGCGGTAAAGTCTGAAATCGCTTCGACTGTAATGTTCTCCATGGCCGCTTTAATATTATTAGCAGGCTGCGTGTCATCATCCGCTTTGACCAGTGTTGGCTGACTAAAGTCATCGTTTTCATCAGCTTGAATGTAAATATTGGCTTTAAGCCGCGGTAAAGCAGTATAACCATCATTAAATAGCCGTGCATAAATACGCTTGAACAGACTAGGCTTAGCGGCCTCTTCTTCCTCTTCTTCCTGTTCGACATTCGCTAATACAGCATCACGATTATAGCCGCCGTTGGCCTCACTGTCATATTCAGGCAAGTAGTCATCAGGATTAATACCTGAATCGGTATTGCTGTCTTCTTGAGCTTTAGTCACTAAGTCATCGGTAATATCACCATCGGCTTGGGTAATAATATTATCAATCTTACCAATGTTTGCGGCCGTAACTGGATCTGAGCTAGGCTCGTTTGGTGTCTCTTCCGTTAAGCTGACATCCTTGCTTTTATGATCACTGGCTTCGATTTGAACCTGAGTGTCCTCATCTCTATCGCTATTGCGAATACTGCTATTGTTGCTTTGACTATTATTCTCGGATACTGGCGTATTATTCGTGCTAATAATAGTGTTATCAGAACGAGGGCTTGTATTGGCATCGCCAGTGTTGGTATTAAAGGTTGGTCGAGCACTGTTTTCAGTAACAGCGTTACTATTACCACTTGAACCGGTGCGATTGTTTGCAATCGTTGGGTTGTTCTCCCTACGACTGTTACTGTCATTATCATCTGAGCGATTATCAGTCACTTCAGCGCTGATATTATCGTCTTCATTATCTAACAGACCTAATGTCGCACGGTTGCTTGGATTTAATGCAGTGGTTTGATCCAATCTGGTATCAAAACCTAAAGGCGGCTGAGAATCATCAAGCGTGGCCACTGGTCTATCAAAGTCCGTATTGACCTGCGCTTGAATTTGATCGAGCATCCGGTCAAGCTCTTCTGGCGTTTGTAGTGTTTGCTCACTGGCAAAGTCATCGATGTTTAATACTGACTGACCATTATTGGCATTACCTGTATAGTCTGGGTTATTACTGCCTTGTCCATTACTAGTTTGGCGCGCATCTGTATCATCATACTTACCAAGGCTATCAACAGTGGCTCTACTGATATTTGAATTATTGCTACTAGCATCATTAATCGTAATGTCATCAAGCCCGCTTTTCTCTATCTGCACATCAGAGACATTCGCTAAGTTATTATTGGGTACAGAGTTGCCGATACGATCTGAGGTGCTGCTTGAATAATTGGTAAAGCGGTCTTTTTGCGCATTGGTAATCTCAACACTGTCTGAGTCATCGTCGTTTTTATTCAAGGTCTCTCGCTGATAATCCTCTAACACGCTAGCATCAAGCTGCCCTTGCTCAACCGCTCTTTTAAGACGCAGCCCAATGAGCGCTTCCTCTAACTGCGCATCACTTAACTGTTGGTTTTGCTTTATACGGCTTCTGTCTTCAGAGTTATTAGTGTCCTCTGCGCTATTTAGAAGCACCTCATCAATTTGATCTAACTCATCTTGACTCAGGTTATTGCTTATCCTATCTGGCAATGTGCCACTGCTCGCCGCATATGCCAATGACGGCAACGCCACTTGCGCCAACATACACGCTGACAAGGCACAGACGAGATTTGAGTAACGAAACGGTAATTTAGATTTGGGATTAAAAACAAAGATGCCATAACAAATAGGCGCTCGTGGCGACGGCTTTTTAGTTGCCAGTTTTTTATTGACTGTGGGCTTAGTCAATGACGTGTTATGTAGAGTGCTCATTAACAATCTCTTATAGAAAACTTACGATAATAAATTTTAGACCAAAGGCTAACCGCAACAGGTAGTCTGTGCAAGGGCGATTTTCATAAATCAAAAAACAAATTTAATGTAGTTGTGATAAATTGTCACTATGATACCGTGACTGAGTCCATTTATTCGAGATAATTTGATAAATTTGACTCAAATGAATTACTTACTATGACTATTTATCTGTTATTTACATTAGGAAGCCGCTGATGGCATCACAGTTTGAACTTTTTAAGCACCGTCGCTTTACGCCTATGTTTTTTACGCAGTTTTTGGGTGCATTTAACGACAACTTCTTTAAACAAGCTCTATTATTGGTTTTGACCTACACCGCTGCTGCCAAGATGAGCGCTTCGATTAGCGTACTCAATAATTTGGCTGCTATGTTGTTTATTTTGCCTTATTTTTTATTCTCAGCATTGGCTGGTCAATTGGCCGATCAGTATGAAAAGTCTAAGCTGACAAAGTATATAAAAATACTAGAAATTATCATCATGCTTATGGCCGCTGTGGGACTTATTTTTGAGCTCTATTGGTTCTTATTTGTGGCTCTATTTTTATTAGGCGCGCAGTCTACATTCTTTGGCCCCATTAAATATGCTTATCTACCGCAGGCAATGCGTCAAGATGAGCTGGTCGGTGCCAATGGTCTGTTCCAAATGGGTACCTCGCTATCTATATTATCAGGTATGATTTTTGCCGGTATTTTAACCCAAATGCCCAACTATCTATACTGGGTTAGCGGTATTATTATACTAATCGCTGCTCTTGGTTATTTTGCCGCAAGCTTTGTACCGAATACGCCAGCAGTTCAGCCAGAGCTTAAGGTGAATTGGAATATCTTCTCGACCAGTATGGCAACTATTAAATACTTATATTCACTGCCGCTGCTGTTCTTTATTATCCTAGGCAATAGCTGGTTCTGGTTTTATGGGGCTACTTTTTTAACGCAAACGCCTGAATTTAGTAAAGTCATCTTAAATGGTAATGAGTCGGTGGTTATCTTTTTGCTTACCTTATTCTCTGTGGGTGTAGCCATTGGCTCGCTATTGTGCAAAACCTTAACCAAAAATGAGGTTAGTTTTAAGCTACTGCCCTTTGGTATTGCCGGACTAAGCTTGTTTGCAATTGATTTGTACTTCTCTTTATCGTCGCTTGATATCGATACCACAAGCTTGCTCGGTATAAGTGAGCTTGCCGCTATCCCTGGCAGCTGGCGTGTCTTCGCCGATTTATTCTTCTTAGGATTTAGCGGTGGCATCTATATCGTGCCTTTATACTCAGCAATGCAGGCTTATTCGCCAACCAGTCACCGCGCGCGTGTTATCGGTGCCAACAATATTTTTAACGCCATCTTTATGGTAACGTCAGCCATCTTTGCGATTGTGTTATTAAATGTTCTGTCACTCACCCTACCACAATTGTTCTTATTGACTGGCATATTAAATGTGTTGTTTGGTGCCTTCTTATATATGAAGCTAAACAAGTATAAAGACACCATGAGCATTAAAAATACCGATTTTGCCCAGTAATATTTCTTAATGTAATGCTGTATCTAAAAGACAAAACACAGCCTTCTACTTAAATAGAAAAAGCCGACTTAATCTGAGTCGGCTTATTGATGTTAACTTATTAAACTTAGCTAATACGGTTAATTCGTTTGGTAAGCACCAATGCCACCGGAATCGCTAACAGAGCACCCACGACCGCTGTGGCGATGATATGTGGAATATCATCAAAGCCAGTCACCAATGCTGCAATCATTAATATGCCAATCAACACAGTAGCTGCCATAGACCAAATCATACTAAGTAGTTGCCAGTTCATACCTTCCACCTCATCGTCAAATAATAAAGTCAGTTAATCATTCAGGACTAATTTTTAGTACTCCTACTTATAATATTCACTTTATATTATAGTTATACACTAAATCCTTAGTTTCGTTAAGGGTTTTTGTGTTTATTTTTAAAAACCCTCAGTCGCTTATTATAAAAGACGTTCAGGTGGCAATTTGATATACTCTAAAATATGTCTCAAATACCTCTCATAGCCTTTATTTATACCCTCCTGTCTATAGACAACTTCCCCTTATCTATACTTCAATTCGTAGCCTATTGATAATATTTGTTGTATTAGCGCTAACAAATCGAAAAACTTATGGATTTTAAATCCGTTTATCATTAAATTACACCACTGCTAACAAAGCACTCAGAATTAGCCCTTATTTATGCCAAATAATAGGGCGACCTATTCTTGTATAAACCACCGAGCCATCAATAAATCGATAAGGGTCACCATGTCGCAAGCTACTTTTATTCCTGTGCCATATTTTCAATTTGCTCCCTATGCTCGAGAATTTGATTTCGCTGCCCATGGATACAAGCCGGTGCCTAATAAAAAGATACACTGCCATTGTCCGTTTATCATTATTGATGCCGACTATATTAATGAGCCTTTGATGGATGTGGCCGTGGCGGTGGCCGAAGATGTCACACCCGAGGCCTTAGAGACAGATTCAGCCATTGATGCCAATCAGAAAATCCAAAACACAGACGAGGCTATTGATACGAGCAATACAGCTAATGATGCGGCGAATACTGAAACACCCAGTGATAACATAGATAAGGCTCTATCAGACTCGACAACTGAGCTAAGTGAAGAAGACGAAGAAGCGGCTCGAAAAGAAAAAGAGCGTCTTGATTATTTAGCGCGTCAAGAAGCCGACCCCTCTCATAACAATGTTCACTCGTTTAAGACAGTAGAGACCCCTGAGAATCCGTCCAAAGACGGTGCGGCTAAGACTGGTCAAACACAAGACGCTGGAACACAAAATAATACGGATGACAATGACTCAGAGAATGAAGAGCTTGCGCTACCAGATTACGAGGCGGTGCCTGAAGAGGTTTCAGATGCACAGTTAGAGGAGATGGCTGCCAAAGAGGCCAATCATTCAGATGCCAACACTAATACTGATATCTACACAGGAACACCAGCTGCCACTGATACACAACCAAAGGCTGTTCTAGATAACACGGACTCAGAGTCTGCTAAAAAAGAGAAGAAAGACAGTAAAAGAAGTAAAAAGGACAAAGAAGAGTTAACCGAAGAAGAGCAGTTAAAAAAAGACAAAGAAGCCAAGCTTGAGTCTTATAAGCAATTCGTTGCCGAACAAGAAAGTCAGGTTGAGGTAGATTACCAAGGTATCCGCGTTAGTATTGAGGCCAATGCCCTGCCCAGCCGTATGTACTTTATTATGAATGCATTGTCGGCCATTATTGCCAGTTACGGCTTGGTCATTAACTCAGCGGCGGTGGTTATTGGTGCGATGTTGGTCGCCATGATGTTAGGCCCAATCAGTGGCGTGGCTCTAGCGATTATTGATTATCGCATGCCCTTTTTACGTAAGTCCTTAATGACGGTACTTGCCGGCGGCGCTATGGTGGTAAGCATTGGCTTTATTGTCGGCTTTCTTCATCAAGACACGCCTTTGTCAAACGAGATTTTATCGCGTACTGAGCCCACCTCGATGGACTTGATGATTGCCTTGGCCGGTGGTACGGCCGGTGCTTACGCTATGATATCACCGCATTTATCAGTGGCTGTTGTTGGTGTTGCGGTAGCTACCGCTTTAGTACCGCCGCTTGCTGCTAGTGGTATTTTATTTGCGCATGGACAATTAACCTTGGGCTTTGGCGCTTTGTTATTGGCCATTACCAACATCGTCGCCATTCAGTTTACCAATGCGTTAGTACTATGGTTCACCGGATTTCGTAGATTAATGGAAGAGGATTATAAGAGCAGCCCAGTACTCGCTTTCTTCCGACGTAATGCAGTGCCTTTGTTATTGCTTGCTGCTATCGGTGTTTATTTAACTTATAACTTTAATACCATTACCAAACGTCAAACCTTTGAAAACACCGTCAAAGAAGACATTAACAACTACTTTATTGAAAAAGGTAATGCGTTAACCGCCACTCAGTTCGTCAATCGTGAAGACCATCAGACGATTCGAGCGGTTGTACGAGGAGAAACACGCCCGTCGTCAAGTGATGCGCAGTATTTAGAGCAAGTGGTTAATAAGACAATTGAGGAAGATTATCCTAAATATTTACCGGTTCGTATTCAGCTGCGTTATATGCCGGTCGTGGTTATCGAATCAAGCCCTGAACATACAGATACCATTGACCAAACCGATGTCGCTATTTTATCCAATGAATAGCGAAGCGCTCATGTTTTGCCCTCAAATATGCTAAACTTTGTGGCTATTATTTATTTGATACATTTTATATTTAGGGCGCTTGAATCTAGGGCGTGTGGAACATTCGACCATGGCACTGGCGGCGACTATTTTTTAGTCAATATGCAGTGGAATTTTTGACGCTTAGTCATTCTAAGTTAGACAATTTCGCAATATATTGGTAAAAAAGAGTCCCGCCCCGCAGGGCTGATGCTAAAATCGCCCCAGACGTTGTTGCAAACCTAGTCAAGGTCTAGACATTAACTACGGTTTACGCCTAGTCTGAAACAATTTTAGCTATCAGCAGTGCTAATTTGCGAATGTTCCACACGCCCAAATATTAACTTAGCGTATTAAGATACCTGTTTTGATACTGAAATAAGATAACTTTTAGACAGATAATTATTGTCATTTATAAACGCTAATTTTTAATAATCAGCCGTCCTAAACTTTAGCCAATCAGCCATTTATAAAGGAGTTCACGTGACTCAGCCTGTGTCTACATCCTCAAATCCAGATCAGCCAAATTTAGATAACTTTATGAGCACTGCTGCCATTCGACAGTCGTTCATCGACTTCTTTGTCAGCAAGCAGCACACCCATGTGCCGTCATCAAGCCTAGTGCCTTATAACGATCCGACATTGCTATTTACTAATGCCGGTATGAACCAGTTTAAAGACTGCTTTTTGGGTATAGAGAAGCGTGATTATACTCGTGCCGTGACCTCACAAAAATGTGTGCGCGCCGGTGGTAAACATAACGACTTAGACAACGTGGGCTACACTGCGCGTCACCATACTTTCTTTGAGATGTTGGGTAACTTCTCCTTCGGTGATTACTTCAAAAAAGAAGTGATTAACTACGCGTGGGAATTTTTGACCTCAAAGGAATGGCTGGCACTAGATGGCGACCGTTTGTACGTGACTGTTTATGAAACCGACGACGAAGCCTTCGATATTTGGAACAAAGACATTGGCTTGCCAGCCGACCGCATTATCCGTATTGGCGATAATAAAGGCGCACCTTATGCCTCAGACAACTTCTGGGCAATGGGTGATACCGGTCCTTGTGGTCCTTGTTCTGAAGTATTTTACGACCATGGTGCCGATGTAGAAGGCGGTCTACCGGGTACACCTGAAGAAGATGGCGACCGCTATATTGAAGTATGGAACTGTGTATTCATGCAGTTTAACCGTCTGCCAGATGGCACCATGGAGCCATTGCCTGCACCGAGTGTTGATACCGGCATGGGTCTTGAGCGTATCAGCGCTATTTTGCAAGGCGTTCACAGCAACTATGAGATTGATTTATTCGTCAATCTCATCAACAGTGCCGCTGATATCCTTGGTATTGAAAATAATGAGCAAGCCTCGCTTAAAGTAATCGCTGACCACATCCGTGCGGTTAGCTTCTTAATTGCTGATGGCGTATTGCCAAGTAATGAGGGCCGTGGTTATGTGCTGCGCCGTATTATCCGCCGCGCTGTTCGTCATGGTAACAAGCTAGGCGCTGATGACAGCTTCTTCTATAAGATGGTTGCACCTTTGGTCAAAGAGATGGGCGACGCTTATCCGCAATTGGTTGAAAAACAAAGCTTTATCGAATCAGCTATCGAAAAGGAAGAAGTTCAATTTGCCAAAACCTTGGCTCAAGGTCTTCGCTTATTAGATAGCGAGCTTGAAGGCTTAAAATCAGGCGATGTCCTCTCTGGTGAAGCCGCATTTAAACTGTATGACACTTATGGGTTCCCTGTCGATTTGACTGCAGACATCACCCGTGAGCGCGGTATTAGTATTGATGAAGCCGGCTTTGATGAGCAAATGAACATCCAGCGTCAACGTGCTCGTGATGCCGGTAAATTTGATGTCGATTACTCTGCTACTATTAAAGTAGACGTACCGACTGAGTTTGTGGGTTACGAAAAGCTTGATGAAAAAGACTTAACCATCATCGGCCTATATCAAGATGGTAAAGAAGTCGATGAGTTAAATGAAGGTGACGAAGGTGTTATCGTTCTAGACTGCACGCCATTTTATGCAGAAGGCGGTGGTCAAGTCGGTGAAATGGGCGAGATTCGTACTAGCTCTGGTGTATTTAATGTTGAAGACACCAAAAAATCAGGTCAAGCCATTATTCATCATGGTGTGGTTAATATGGGTCGTCTACAAAAGAGTCAGACGGCTGAAGCACAAGTGGTTTCTGCCCTACGTTCTGCCAGTGCGCGTAACCACTCAGCGACTCACTTATTGCACGCTGCGCTACGTAAAGTATTGGGCGATGAAGTGTCACAAAAAGGCTCACTAGTGACCAGTGATATGCTTCGTTTTGACTTCTCTTATGATGCCCCCGTGAGTGCAAAAGACTTAGCGACTATTGAGCGTCTGGTCAATGAACAAGTTCAAGCCAACGTGGCGACTCAGATTGAGTTTATGAACATTGATGAGGCGATGAAAAAAGGTGCTGCTGCCCTATTTGGTGAAAAATATGGTGAGACAGTTCGCGTATTAACCATGGGCACCAATGAGATTGAAGATGGTGTTGAAAAACCCTTCTCAATTGAGCTTTGTGGTGGTTTACACGTGAAGCGTACCGGTGATATCGGTCTGTTCAAAATTACCTCAGAGTCTGGTATTGCCGCCGGTATCCGCCGTATCGAAGCCCTAACCGGCATGGGTGCACTACGTTATGTACAGCAAGCGGATAATCAATTAACTGCTCTTGCCAATCAACTAAAGGCCAAACGTCCAGAGGTTGCTGACCGTGTACAAACCATGGCTGACAAACAGCGTGAACTTGAAAAAGAGATTGAGCGTTTAAATCAGAAAATCGCCAGCGCGCAAGCAGCAAC
The DNA here is from genome assembly GCF_057396245.1 of Psychrobacter sp. CX16. Taxonomy (NCBI): domain Bacteria; kingdom Pseudomonadati; phylum Pseudomonadota; class Gammaproteobacteria; order Moraxellales; family Moraxellaceae; genus Psychrobacter; species Psychrobacter sp. CX16. The sequence continues at coordinate 42,314 of NZ_JBXYJF010000004.1, read as the reverse complement.
ACTGGTCGACGATGTGCAAACTATTGCCGACAAAAAGGTACTGATTGCAAAAGTAGCGGGTATTGATGGTAAAGCAATCCGTGGCCTCATGGATGACATGAAGTCTAAATTGCAAGATACGATTATTGTCCTTATTGGTGAAAAAGGTGATCAGCTTGCCCTTGCCGCTTCTGTTAGCAAGTCGCTGACTGGCGATATCAAAGCAGGCGATATTATCCGTCATTTGGCCGGTGAGCTTGATGGTAAAGGCGGTGGCAAACCTGATTATGCTCAAGGCGGCGCACCTAATAGTGATAAATTAGAAGCCGTAATGAGACATTTACCACAGTGGCTTGCTGAGCAATTGGGTTAATTGCCATCGATCTAATGAATGTCACTTTTCTCAGTGCAATTGGCTAGACTTATTTAGTCGGATTTATTTGGCTGGCTTTGCAGATAAAGTTAGCCCGTTATTTAACAAGCAGCGTTTTGGCACTCCATTACGCTGCTTTCTTTGTATTTAGCTATTGCAGTTGTCTGGTTTTTAGGCTATTTTTTAAAACCGTTTTTAATCAAGCGCAGCTGAGTAAGTAGATATTGCGATAAGTTTATGCATTAATAACTATTTACCATCATTAAAAGCCTGATCATACTTTGATGGTGCGGTTCGGTTGTGTTATAAAGTACGTTTGTTATGACTTTAGTTTCATGAGCAACACGCAGTAGATAAAATTTAAAATAGTCAAAAATATCTTTCAATAAACTATGGGCTTACCATTTTTTATTATTTTATCAAACCCTTATGGCTAAGCGGCATATCGCATTACTTAGTTATATAGTGTAAATAGTTATATACGTGTTCGGTGGTCTTAAATGATAACCGGTCATCTGTGTATAAAGGGGCGATAGTAGTAGGAATAAATGGTGAAAACCAAACTTTCAATTCAAAGGGTTTCACATGGCATTGATTGTACAAAAATATGGTGGTACGTCGATGGGCAGTATCGACCGTATCAAGAACGTCGCAAAGCGCGTTAAACGCTGGCATGACCATGGCCATCAAGTCATTGTTGTCGTATCAGCCATGAGCGGAGAAACAAACCGTTTAATCGACCTTGCTAACCAAATTAGCAAATCGCCTGATCCTCGTGAATATGACCAAATGGTCTCAACGGGTGAGCAAGTGTCTATCTCGCTATTATCTATGGCGATTATGGAGCTTGGCATAGGCGCACGCTCGTTTACTGGTGGTCAAGTCGCTATTCACACTGATAATAAACACAATAAAGCCCGTATTGAAGCCATCGATGATAAGAAGATTCGCGCTGAGCTTGATGCTGGCCGCATTGTGGTGGTTGCAGGTTTCCAAGGCATTGATAACGAAGGTAATATTACTACTCTTGGCCGCGGCGGCTCAGACACTACTGGCGTTGCCTTAGCGGCAGCATTAAGTGCTGATGAATGCCAAATTTATACCGATGTAGACGGTGTTTATACCACTGACCCACGCGTGACTTCAAAAGCCCGTAAGCTTGACAAGATTACTTTTGAAGAAATGCTAGAGATGGCCAGCCTTGGCTCAAAAGTCCTGCAAATCCGCGCGGTTGAATTTGCGGGCAAATACCAAGTACCTTTAAGAGTACTGTCAAGCTTTGATGAAGGTAAAGACGGTAGCTTTGATGAAGAATTCCGCCAAAATGTTGGCACCCTGATTACAGTAGACGAAGGAGACGACATGGAACAGCCGGTCATTTCAGGCATTGCATTTAACAGAGACGAAGCAAAAATTGTCGTGCGTGGTGTTCCTGATCACCCTGGCATTGCTTCTGCTATCTTAACCCCAATTAGCGATGCTAATATTGAAATCGATATGATTTTACAAAATCTATCAACTCAAGGCACTACAGACTTTAGCTTCACAGTTAACCGTCCTGACTTTGAAAAAGCACTGGCTATCTTAGAAGACGTAAAAGTCGATATCGATGCCAAAGAAGTTCATGGTGACGATGATGTAGTTAAAGTTTCCTTAGTTGGTGTCGGCATGCGCTCTCATGCTGGTGTCGCAAGCCAAATGTTCCAAGTATTGGCTGAAAACAACATCAATATCCAAATGATTTCTACCAGTGAAATCAAAATCTCTGTTCTAATCAAAGAACAGCATTTAGACAAAGCGGTTAAATCACTGCACACAGCCTTTGGTCTAGACAGAACCGATGGTGAAAGCAAGGTTGCCGGTGTATAAATAGTATCGTTGTATTACGACTTGATGGATTTAATCAGCCTGTTTAAATTGTCATGCGCTAATTATTAACCTAATCCTACAATAACCTTAATTCGATATTTGTTATGATAAAAGAGTCTTAATAATAAGGCTCTTTTTTATGCTTAACTGCTTGTTTTCTAACGCTTAGGCTAATTAAACTCTGGTTTTGAGCTATTCTTCAATACTCTGACTAACAGCCTGTTAAATAAGGTAATAATAAGTCACTTATTAAGTCATATTTGACAGCAATCTGTTAAAAACCTTGAATAATAATGACATATGACCAATAAAACCTTATAATATTCTGTTCGATTGTGGCCTATACTGATGTATTTTAGATATCTAGCCAGTTATGCTAGCGGATAACTATGGGCAAATACATCAAAACATAGCAGCCCGGTGATGACTGGCTTACGTGGATAATGATTTGTTTTATTTACCATATTAGAAGTCGCAGCCGGACTAGACAAAAAAGGTCGCCTCTTTTTGAAGGGCAAACTTAATGGGCAACGTTATGAATAATTCATCATTTGGCATTAGCCAATTCTTTTTACTGCGACATAAGGAGTGTGACGCATGTTAATTTTAACCCGCCGTGTCGGCGAAACTTTAATGATTGGTGATGAGGTAAGCGTTACGGTACTTGGCGTAAAAGGCAACCAAGTCCGTATTGGTGTGAATGCGCCAAAAGACATCGCCGTTCACCGTGAAGAGATTTATCAGCGTATCCAGCATGAACGCGCTATGCAGTCTCAAATGCAGCATTTAGAGCAAGGCAATTTCCCTGCCTCATTTGATGACGACGACTTCTTTAACAGATAGTTCTAGCTTTCATTGATATTTTTCGCTTTAATAACTATCTAGAGAGATTATTAGCTCAATAAATAGCGCCTTGCGTCACTTGCGCTATTTAATTGCCTAGCTTTTTACTTGCGACACTAAGCGATGGCTAAACCAATACGTTTAAACTGACAATGAGGCCATTATGAGTATCCGACATTCGGACGTGTCCGCCCTACTAAACGGACTAAGTAAGAAAGCCATCGGCTTTAATGATGTGCTAAACTTTATCGATGACTTTTATCGTTATACACCAGTAAGCTTTACCAATGGTGATATCGTTAACGCCGTTGGTGAAAATGAAGGCAGTGCTAAGGTATTTGGCTTTGCAAAGCATCATGGTTTAAGCCAATTAGATACGTTAAAACTGTTTGGTGAGCATTACGATTCAGTTTTATCGACCCCAAAAGGTGTGGATCATCCAAATATTCGTAACTTTATTCATTGGGGCTGGCAAGCGTTCTTAATGGAGAAAAATCCATTAACGCCGCGTCCAAGTGTGGATGTTAAAAATATTTAATCGTCTGTCTATTTAAAGATGTACCGACTCAAGACAGACAAGAGACAAAAAAGACCAACATCAAGTTGGTCTTTTTTTATGGCTATACTTATTGGTAATCGCATCAAACTATCTTATTAAAGCCTAATTAACGGAATTTAACAGGTTTAATATTGCCTTTAGGATTTGGCAAGTTTGGATAGTGATGCTCATGCTCAACATCACACTCCTCGCCTACGACTGTGCCATCTTTTTTGACTGGCTTATGAATATAACCAATGCGCTCTTCTGGCGGTAGGTTCTCATGCTCCCAGATCATCACTGCTTGCAAGCAGGTTTCGCGCTGTTCCGGCGTTAATTTCCGGCCATCTGGCCATTTTCCTAGCTCAATAGCGACGCGAAAAGACTCTACTAGATCTGGAGTCATTGCGGCTAAAACATCTTGTTTGTTCATAATATCCTCACAGTGTCTAAAAATTAAAACTCATATTAAGTCTAAGCGCTGCTGATAGTTAATAATTAACTACTCGTCGTCATCTTCACCCTCTAGGCTAAACTCTTCTGCATGAACATTCCAATTAAGCTTTGTACGGCAGGCTTTATAAAAATCAAATCCAGGTGGATGAAGTAAGGTAAGTTTATCAGGATGTTTACGGATATAAAGTCGCTGGTGCTGCTCAAGCGGTAAGCTCGGCTTACCATCTGCGCTAACCATAGGCTGAGTGCGATTATCCTTATGAATTCGAATCACAATCTCACTTTTATCACTAACCACAATAGGCCGGCTCGATAAAGTATGCGGGTGCATCGGCACCAGACAAATAGCGTCTAAACTTGGATGAATAATCGGACCACCACCGGAAAGGGCATAGGCAGTCGAGCCTGTTGGCGTGGCGACTATTAGCCCATCACTGTGCTGACGATAAACGTCAAGCCCATCAATCTTCATTTGAAAATCAATCATATGCACGGACTTACCAGCGTGCAGTACCACGTCATTAAGCGCCATATCTTCATGAATAATATCGCGGCCTTCGCGTATCTCCATGGTCAATAAAAAGCGCTGATCTAACTGGTAATCGCCCATCAATACCTGACGTAACTTCTCGCCCACTTCATGTGGATTGACATCGGTTAAAAAGCCCAGTCGGCCACGGTTGACCCCTAATACAGGAACACGGTAACGCGCCAGCGCTTGCGCGGCATGCAAAATAGAACCATCGCCACCGACTACCACTACTAGATCACAAATCTCACCGAGTAGACTACGTTTGACTACGTGTAGTTTACTGAGTTGCTCAAGCTCCAAATCGGGCAAACTGGCTGTCTCTGCATCAATATATAGCTCGAGCCCCATTTCATTGACGCGTCGGCCTATTTCGTGAATGGTGGTAATCACCCCACGCTTTCTAGCCCTTCCCATTAAACCAATACGCCTAAAGGCAGGGTTTTTTATCGAATGAAAATGCGGTGATTCAGAAAGATTCGGTATTTTATGGGACTGCGCAGAGCTTTCCATAGGCTTTAGCTTAATTAAATAGGTGATGAATATTGAAATGTCTTACCAATAATAGGATGGATTTTTATATTGGATTATACGGATAATATTGGCATACAAACCAAGCTCTTATATCCATACTTATGCTCACAAAAGCAACGGTAAACCACATCCTAGTAGGTCGCAAGCGTACCACATTATGGCATTTACTGCATTACCTAGACTTAATATTCCTAATTATAGACATCATTTATCTTGACTATTTATAGTCAGGTGCTTAAATTGCAATAAGCTTACATACCAGTAAGTTTACTGACTATTAACCACTGTTGATTACGCAAAACCTTATTGAAATAGTAATGCTAAAGGGCCATTTATAAGATAACTATCGGTGATTTTAAATAAATTTGATTGGTCATCTACCCTATCCATCTACAGCGCATCAAATCTTTACTAATCTTGATAAAATAGGCTATGATGACGCATTATATTCATTTATACACCGAGCTAAAATAATTAATTAGCCGATTCATTAAATATTTAAGGAACACAGTATTATGGCAAATCCAATTGTCAGTCGTACAGAGCTTGCCGTTGGTGGCAGGGCGATGACCGTAAAAGGTGTGATTCATAAGACCAGCTTTTTATTGGGTCTAAGTGCCATTTGTGCTATGGCTTTCTTTTTCTTTATCTTAAGTGGTGGCATTAGCGGCGGTATGGCACAAGGTATTACCTTTGGTAGTATGATTCTTGCCTTTGGTTTGGGCTTATTCATTACCTTCAAACCGCAAAAAGCCAAATCACTAGCTGCACCATACGCCATTTTAGAAGGCCTATTCTTGGGCGGTGTCTCTATTATGTTTATGGGTATTGACCCAAGTATTCCAGCCAATGCTTTAGCCGCGACTTTTGTCACTGCTGCTGTAATGCTTGGACTATACCGCTCTGGCCTAATTAAGGTAACTGAGAAGTTCCGCTCAATCATGATGTCAGCCATCATCGCTATCATGCTTATATATGTTGTACAGTTAGGCTTCGTATTATTTGGTTCAAGCTTACCGTTCATTTTTGAGACTGGCGGATTAATCGGTATTGGCTTTAGCTTATTTGTGGTGGTTATTGCCTCATTTAGCCTATTACTAGATTTTGATAATGTCGAGCGCGGTGTTGCTGCTGGCGTATCAGAAGACTATGAATGGGTATTTGGTATTGGTATTTTAGCGACGCTGGTTTGGATGTACTTCGAATTTATGCGTTTATTGAGCCATTTCCAAGATTAATCATCCCTTTTAATTGCTATAGCTTATTGATGTGTAAGATGTGTAAAAAGGTCACCCAATTAGGGCGACCTTTTTTATTGCCTCAAACAAATGGCTTCTATAGTCTGAGAAGTCTAAAAGGGTGACAAGGCACCCGAGCGCAAGTTCGACAAGTCTAGGATTAGCAAGGTTAACCGCCGTAACCGTTTAGTCGTTCGCTGACTATAACGGTTACGCTCGTTTTAGACGTAATGCATTCAATACCACGATTAATGAGCTTAACGACATACCAATCGCCGCTAGCCAAGGCGGTACATAACCAAAGGCTGCCGGTAATAGCACTACCATATTATAGCCCAATGCCCAATGCAAATTCTGTTTAATAATATGCTGCGCTTTATCAGCAATACGCTTGGCATCATGCACAGCAGTCACTTTTCCATTTAATATCACACTGTCACTTGAGACTTGCGCTAAATCTGCGGCGCCGGCAATGGCCGTTGAAATATTGGCAGCGGCCAAAACAGGCGCATCATTTATACCATCGCCTACCATCATAACGACTTCGCCTTGCTGTTGGCGCTGCTTGATATGATTAACCTTATCAGTCGGCGACAACCCATAATACAGCTCATCAACGCCTAACTGCTTGGCAACCATTTGAGCATGCTCACTAGGGTCACCTGTTAAAATAATAGTTTTAATATTCTGCGCTTGCAGCTTAGCAATCATATCTGCCACGCCCTCACGCACGCTGTCATTAAAGTAATATAGCGCCAAAGGCTCCCACACTGCATCATTGGCCGCATCTGTGTTGTTAGCGCGTCTGGTCAGCATAACCGCGGTACTGGCATGATGCTTATCTAAATTAGGCAAATAGTGCGCCTCTACTCGCTCAGATAACGCTGTCGTGCTGCTCTCATTCTGCAAAGCAAAATCAACATGACCCAAGCGATATTGATAACCGCCGCCAATATCATCCACGACCGCCTCGATACCGCCTGCCGGATAATGCTCAACACTAGTTACGGCCGGTAAATGTAGCTGATAGGCGGCATCCAGTAACGCACTAGCAATCGGATGACGACTGCCCACCTCTAACGCAGCCGCGATGGCCAATAAATCATCTTTACTCGCGACCTTGGCATCATCCAAAACATCGACGAACAATAAATTAGGCTTGCCATACGTTAAGGTGCCGGTTTTATCAAAAGCAACTTGGGTAATCTCTCCCAAAGTCTGAATGGTGTGTCCGCGAGTGGTCAAAAAGCCATAGCTTGCTAGCCGATTGGTCGAGACGGTTAGCGCAATCGGTGTTGCTAAGGATAAAGCACAAGGGCAAGTCGCCACCAAGACAGCAACCGTTGCCCATAACGCTTTCGACGGATCAACAAAATACCAACCGATAAAGACACAGACGGATAACACTAAAATACGTGCCACAAACCATCGCGCCCATTTATCTGCTTGCTCAGCAATCTTCGGCTTCTCGCTCATGGCGCGATTCATTAAGCGGTCAATCAGCGCAATTTGACTATCTTCAGGTAAGGCGGTAACAATCATCACAAAGGGCTGACTGTCGTTTTGTGAACCGCCCACTACTTGCTCACCGCGATGTTTAGCGATTAGTTGACTCTCACCGGTTAATAGACTCTGTGATACGGTCGCTGTTTCACTACATAAAATACCATCTGCTACCACTTCACTGCCAGCATCTATCATAATCACGTCACCCACGTTTAGCGTATGCGCGGTGACAGTCTCGCTATGACGACTCTTAGTTGTCTTGCTAGGGTTATTGTCAACGCCATTGTTATTTTTGGCAGCATGGATTAATTCACCTAGCTCGCTTAATTGCTTCGATTGTGAGCTGCTTAAGGCAATATTAGAGTAGTCTAAATTTGATTCGGTTTGACTGCTTGGACTGAGTTCTTGAATAAGCTCTGGCACTTGCGCAATACGTTGAACCAAAGTCGGCTCTACAACGACGAGATCATTGGCCATATTGGCCGCTTTTAGACGTGCATTATGCTCAATATAGCGACCTGCCAGCAGGAAGAACACAAACATACTGACCGAGTCATAATAGGTCTCGCCATGTCCTGAAATGGTGGCGTATAAACTGGCAAAAAAAGTCACGGTCAGTGCAATACTGACCGGCACATCCATATTTACCTGACGCGCTTTAATCGCTGACCAAGCAGAGGTAAAGAAAGGTACTGCACAATAAAAAAACACTGGAATACTGACAAACAAAGATACCCAGCGCAGAAAGTCTCGCTGCTCAACAAGCATGCCGCTATAACTGGTGTAATTACCAAAATACATACCGACAGCAAACATCATCGCTTGCATTGCACCTAAAGCTGCAATACCCAAACGTATCATCATTTGCTTGTTATGGCGGGCAAGCATTGCCTCATGGGTATCCTGACGATAGGGCTTGGCATCATAACCAATCTGATTAATCGTAATCAGGATATCGCTAATGGGCAGCTTTGTTTCATCCCAAATCACCCGCATTCGCTGATTGGTTAAGTTTACTTGGCACTGCTTCACGCCATCAAGCTCATCGAGCCGTGCCTCAATCAGCCAAGTACAGGCCGCACAGCGCAGGTTATTCACTGATAATTCAGCAACGGAATAGCCATCGGATGCATATACAAACTGTGATTTCACATCATCATGATCATACGCCTGTAAGCGCTGCAATTCTGCTGGCATACTGGCGGTACGGTTAATCTCTGAGCGGTCTAGATAATATTGCTCAAGCCCTGCTTCGACAATACTTTCAGCCGCAAGCTGACAACCCATACAGCACATAAGACGTGACTCGCCCAAGACAGCTGCTTTAAATGGTGGCTGCGGCACGGGCTCACCACAATGAAAGCAGCATCCCTTTGGTGGCAATACTAGATTATTAATATCATCTTTTAGATAAGTGAACTGACCGCTCGTACTTGAAGCAGGCGGAACCGATTTTTGTGATGAGTTTGGAGAAGTCATAGGCATAATCACAGCAGTTATAACGCTATAGTCGACCCTTTATCTAACCCCACAAAGATAAAGACAATGCCCTTGTATTTGGCTGAATAATTAAGCGCATACAAAGATACTATCCTCACAATAACAGAGGGCATAAAGGGGTCATTAGAAGGGCTATTAACCGTACATAGCAGGCTTATTTATATGGGGATGATAAATGCAAATCCAAAAATAAGGCTTAAGTTAAAGGCGAAAAATAGTACACTCTATTGTATCAGGTCGTGCAGATAAGGTATGCATCGTTACCCTTAGATTGCTCAAACAAGGCCTTTTGATGAAAAACAGGTGAAATCAGTGTATTAGTTGCCATATCACCGCCATTTATTTTCAATGATATTGAAAAAATAGGCGTTTTAGGTCATTATAATCGGGTCTTTTTTTAAGTTGGTAATCCTATCGTGTATCACAAACCCTCTCGTGCAAAACCATCTACATCTCAGCCTTCAACAAAACAGTCCTCCGTAACGACTGGCAAGCTGCCAAACCCTGAAACACAGCGCGGGTCTGTTATTGGTTTTGTTCTACTGATTATTATCATTGTCGGCATGTTGCTGCTTGCGATGTATTTGGTTAAGCAAGACAGAGTCATCACTTCAAAATTTGAAGGCAAACGTTGGAATATTCCGGCCAAAGTATACTCACAGCCTTTAGAGCTGTATCAAGGAGCGACCTTATCGGGTAAAAACCTAGACACTTGGCTTGAAATGCTCAACTATCAGTCCGGTTCAAACTATGACCGTACCGGCTCGTATAGTAAGTCGTCTGGTCAATACACCATTCATACTCGCGGTTTTAAATACAGTGCCAATGATGTTGATCCTGAACAAATCATCAAAGTCAGTATCAATAACTCAAAAATCACCAGTGTACAAAGCACCGAGCCTAACGATACTGGTATTGTGCGTATCGAGCCGGTGACCATTGGCGGTATCTATCCTGATAATAATGAAGACCGTATTGTGGTACCTATTGATGAGGTGCCGCAGCCGTTAATCGATGCGCTGATTGCAACCGAAGATCGTAGTTTTTATGAGCATAAAGGGGTATCAATACGTGGTATTGGACGCGCCATTGTCACCAATTTAAAAGGTGGTAAGATGCAAGGCGGCTCGACCATCACGCAGCAGCTGATTAAAAACTTCTATCTAAACGATGAGCGTTCTTTAAAACGTAAAGCTAATGAGGCGGTCATGGCGCTACTGCTTGAAATGCATTACGATAAAGATGAGATTTTACAAACCTATCTGAATGAAATTAACTTAGGCCAAAATGGCAACCGCTCTATCAATGGCTTCGGTTTGGCGTCACAGTTTTATTTTAATCAGCCACTAAAAGAGCTGCGTATTGATCAGCAAGCGATGCTAGTTGGTTTGGCTAAAGGCACCAGTTATTACAACCCTCGCCGTAATCCAGAGCGTGCATTAAATCGTCGTAATACGGTTTTATCTAATATGCTCGCAACTGGCAAAATTGATCAAGCCACTTATGATGAAGCCATTGCAAAGCCACTAGATGTGGTCGAAAAGCCTAGCGTTGGCAAGAGTCGTTTTCCAGACTTCTTAGATATCGTAAAACGCGAGCTACAAGCAAATTATCATCAAGAAGATCTAAAGAATGAGGGCTTACGTGTCTTTAGTACCCTTGACCCAATTGCTCAATTTGCTGCCGACGCTGCCGTTGATAAACAGTTAACCATATTGCGCAAGAAAAGCAGTAAAACCAAACCTATCCAAGCCGCTTTGGTTAGCGCCAATCCGGCATCAGGCGAATTAGTCGCCGCTGTTGGTAGTGGTAGTGAGTTCACAGGCTTTAACCGTGCTGTTGATGCCAAGCGTCAAGTGGGTTCATTATTAAAACCCTTTATCTATATGACCGCGTTAGAGAGTGGTAAATACAACCTTGCCAGCCCAGTAAATGACAATCCGGTTACCCTTACATTGGCCGATGGCTCTACGTGGACACCAAAGAACTATGATGGTCGTGACCATGGTTATGTGCCATTAACCACTGCCCTTGCCAAGTCTTATAACCAAGCTGCGGTTAACGTGGGTGTTGAATTTGGTATTGGTACTTTGGTTAATCAGATGCACCGTATGGGTATTAATGAGAAAATCCCAACTTATCCGTCTTTATTGTTAGGGTCGGTTGAGCTTAGCCCAATGGATATGCTTGGCATGTATCAAGTGGTGGCTGCAGGCGGATTCCGTACGCCGATTATCAGTATTCGTTCTGTCGTCGATGATCGTGGGCAAATCTTGCAGCGTTCAGGTCTGGATACCAAACGCAGCGTACCGCCTGATGTCAATTATCTGACCAATTATGCAATGCAAGAAGTGGTTAAAAATGGTACTGCCAAAACGTTGCAATCTTTGGGTAGTGATTTAAATCTGGCCGGTAAAACAGGTACCACCAATGACTATCGTGATGCATGGTTTGCAGGCTATAGCGGTAACTATGTGAGCGTGGTTTGGGTCGGCCGTGATGACAACCAACCAATTGGTCTTAGTGGTGGTAGCGGCGCTCTACCTGTCTGGAAAGACTTTATGGGACGCTTGCGTTTAACACCTGTTAACCTCGTACAACCAGACAGCGTTGAGTGGTTATGGCTTGAAAACGGTACAGGCAAATTGTCGCATGAAAGCTGTGCCGGCGCACGCTACTTACCGGTATTGTCTAAATACTTGCCAGAAGATGCCAGTGACTGTGCGCTGCAACTGTATCAACAAGAGCAAGCGCGTAAACAGATTCAGTGGTTAAACAATCAGCGCCGCTCACTACTTGAGCAAAGCAGACAAAGTGACACTGCACAGCCCAATAATGACACGGGTGCATCAGAAACTGCACCGGTTACCTCTGACAACTCAGATAATGCCAACAATAATACGCAGTCTGAGGACTCTCAAAGCGGCGGCGAAACTTGGTATGAGAAAGCAGCAGAATGGTTCTAATAATCATTGACATTGCTTTGTAAGCGAATAGGAAGTGAGCTTGGTCATCGGTTTATATTCTGATACCACGCTCATATCTCTGTATAATTATGTTTATCACTTAAAACCATTACTTTATTAAGCCAGCGCTTGTCTTACTATTTGACTCTTTTGACCATGGAAACATTACGCCCTTATGCAAAATTATTCACAGCGTCAAAGCCAACCTACTCCGTATTTAAAGTCTATTGTCCTAGCGTTATCTTTTAGTCTGCTCGCCTTAACTGGCTGTCAGACGACCACTGGCATGTCGCAATCTGGCTATCAGACGACCAATCCTTATGGCTCCTCTGCACCAACTACGCAGCCTGACACCTCTGTTTATGACAGCTCAGAGTATGAAGACGTCATGGAAGAGACTGCTGACAGCACTACTCAAAGTCAGACAGACAATCCCTTTGAGCCTGAGCAATCACCTGACAACTCGTCAATCGTGTCACAGCCTAATCGGACGACAACACCGCAACGTCATCAGCCGATTGAGACTGCGCCTGTGGCTGAGCAGCCAAGACCAACCAATCAAAAGTCGGCAAGACAAATACTACTTGAGCAAGCCAGACAAAATTCAGGATCAACAGCGCGCAGTTCATCTTCAAGTGAAGATGGTGATAATATCCCTGCCTTTAGAAGGCTTATGAATACCGGTGTCGCCCAATTACGCCAAGGCCAAGTTTCCGCTGCTCAAAGTACCTTCACCCGTGCACAGCGTCTCGCTCCGCAGTCCTCGGCGGTCTATTATTATCTAAGTCAGGTTGCACTTGCCCAAAATCAGCCGTTGAAAGCTGAGGCAATGGCACGCCGTGGTTTAGTCGTTGCTAAAACCGCTTCAAGAAAACAAGCCCTATGGCGACTCATCTTAAAAGCCGGGCAAGCTCAAGGCAATCAGCGAGTCATTAAAGAAGCAAATGCTGCGTTATCTCGCTAAAAGCGACCCAATAAACAAACTTATTTTTACTCAATACTTTATTAATTAAACAGCGTTAAGGATCATTATGGATTGGCAGCAACTTCACCTACAATGCGCAAAAGACAATGTCGATTTGGCAGAGAGTCTTTTATTAGAAGAAGGCGCATTATCTATTAGCTTAGAAGATGCCGGCGATCAGCCGTTGTTTGAGCCCCTACCTGGTCAATCTCCATTATGGGATGAAGTTATCCTAACTGGGTTATTTGAAGCGGATAACGCTCAAAATATCGAAGCCGTTGCTCAAACTATTGCGGTGCAAGTTAATGCCAGCCGAGTATGGACTACCCCACTTGCTGATACCGATTGGGAACGTGAATGGATGTCGCATTATGTGCCTATCGAATGCACCAATAATCTGTGGATTGTGCCTAAATGGATGACGCCACCTGACCCACAAGCGACCAATATTATGATGGATCCGGGTCTGGCATTTGGTACCGGTTATCATGCCACTACTCGTCTGTGTCTAGATTGGTTGACCGACCAGAATTTAAAAGACAAGGTGATTATTGATTACGGCTGTGGCTCTGGTATTTTAGGTATCGCTGCCCTGCTACTAGGCGCTAAACAGGTTTATAGTGTGGATATCGATCCTCAAGCGGTACTTGCCACCAAGCAAAATGCAGAAAGCAACGACGTTGATGACTCGCTACAAGCGTATTTACCAGAAGATTTTACTAAAGCTTTTGCGGCAGGCGAGATTCCAAAAGCGGATATGATTACCGCTAATATCTTAGCCAAGCCATTAATGGATTTAGCCCCTTACTTAGCAACTCTTATTAAATCACAAGGTGATATTGTACTAGCTGGACTTATCTCTGAGCAGCTTGAGCAAGTAGTTGAAGCGTATGCGCCTTGGTTCCATTTAGATGACCGTCATTCATATGAGAAGTTCGATGACTCTCATTGGCATCGTCTATCTGGCAAGCTCATCGACTAAGCAAAACCCTGATAATAAATCAGTAGTCATATAGCGTATAACATGACTCTTAGATGAGCACAATCACTGTTGTATAATGACATTATTCGGTAAGATACCCGCTAGAGCAAGCACCTAAAAACATCTGCCAATACTAGAGTATGGGACAGTGATTTTTTAGTCAGTGTTTATAGAGGATATTACTGTAGAGTAAGTAATAACATAAATAGGCACTGTCTTTTGCTATATATGCATGACTATTTGTCTACCCTGCTGCTTTTATACCAATCTATACAACGTCTTTAACTTGCGTGCCGTGCTATTATGACAAACCCCACTACCCATGTCTTACAGTCACAGATTATGAGCAACAATCAAGTATCTGACAACCAAGCGCACTTTATCTCAGCTAATATGGTTGAATCTATGGTGCCGCGTCAACCACTAAGGCAACACGTACAGTTTGCTGTTGAACAGTATTTTGCTGAACTTGAGGGCGAGATGCCAACGTATTTATACGATACTTTCTTGCAAGAATTAGAAATGCCACTGCTTACCGTTGTGCTTGAGCAAACCCAAGGCAATCAATCAAAGGCAGCAAAAATATTAGGCTTAAATCGCGGTACACTGCGTAAGAAAATGCAGCAATACGGTCTAATGTAAGTTGACTATCACTTTGTAACCATAATTGTAAGAGAGTCTATGCCTTTAAAGGCTTTATTAGCCTAGATTAATTTGCTAGTGAGATTGTCTTATAGTAGCCCGATGAGTCGCTAAAAACTTAAGCCAATCACCATGAAAACTTTGTCATATTATCCAAATTCCTCTAATATACACGGGTCTTAACTCGCGCTATGGTCTATTAAGATAATGGCGTGATTAAGCGATAAATCAGTATCAACGATGATTTCAGAACCCAATCACCTTTTTTATCTCTCACACTATGGGAAAAACTATGTCTGACAAGCCATACGCTCTTATTTCTGTTTCTGACAAATCACACATTGAAAGCTTCGCTCAAGGTTTAATTGACGCTGGATACGACCTATTATCTACTGGCGGCACCTATCGCTTATTGTCTGAAAATGGCATTGCAGTGACCGAAGTAGCAGACTATACCGGTTTTGCTGAGATGATGGACGGCCGTGTAAAAACACTACATCCAAAAATTCATGGTGGTATTTTAGGTCGCCGTGGTCAAGACGATCAGGTCATGAGCGAGCATGGAATCCGCCCGATTGACCTAGTCATTGTTAACCTATACCCATTCGCGCAAACCGTTGCTAAGCCAGGTGTGACCAAAGAAGATGCGATTGAAAACATCGATATTGGTGGTCCAACCATGGTCCGCTCTGCGGCTAAAAACCATGAGCACGTGGCTATCGTGACTAGCCCTGCTGATTACGATCGTGTGTTAGAAGAGCTAAAAGAGTCAGGTAGCATCTCACAAAAGACCCGTTTTGATTTGGCCGTAAAAGCATTCGAACACACAGCGCATTATGATGGCATGATTGCTAACTTCTTAGGTAGCCGCTTAGAGTCATTTGATCAGCCAGACGATTTTGCCCGTACTTTTAACGTACAGATGCAAAAAGCGCAGGATTTGCGTTATGGCGAGAACCCACATCAAAAAGCGGCTTTCTATGTTGAAGCAAATGGTTCTGGCGAGGGCAGTATCTCAACCGCTCAGCAGCACCAAGGTAAAGAGCTGTCTTATAACAACATCGCTGATACTGATGCCGCTTTAGAGTGTGTGAAATCATTTAGTGAATCAGCTTGTGTAATTGTTAAGCACGCCAACCCTTGCGGTGTAGCGATTAATGCCAATCAAACAGACGCTTATAAAACAGCCTTTAGCACTGATCCTGAATCATCATTCGGTGGTATTATTGCATTCAACCGTCCGCTAACCAAACAGACGGCACAAGCGATTGTTGATACTCAGTTTGCTGAAGTGATTATTGCACCAAGCTTAGAAGATGGCGTTTTAGATATCACAGCAAAAAAGAAAAACGTTCGTGTTTTAACATGCGGCGAATTACCTAACCCGCAACAGCGTGCAGCACAG
This sequence comes from Psychrobacter sp. CX16, assembly GCF_057396245.1. Taxonomy (NCBI): domain Bacteria; kingdom Pseudomonadati; phylum Pseudomonadota; class Gammaproteobacteria; order Moraxellales; family Moraxellaceae; genus Psychrobacter; species Psychrobacter sp. CX16. The sequence continues at coordinate 25,990 of NZ_JBXYJF010000004.1, read as the reverse complement.
TTTGACTATAAACGTGTCACTGGCGGCCTATTGATTCAAAACCAAGATTTAGGTCTTATCACTGCTGATGATTTAAAAGTGGTCACTGACTTACAGCCAACATCTGAGCAAATGGCTGACTTGTTATTTACTTGGACGGTTGCTAAATATGTGAAATCAAACGCAATTGTATACGGTAAAGATCAGCGCACTGTTGGTATTGGCGCCGGTCAGATGAGCCGTGTTAACTCTGCGCGTATCGCTGCTATCAAAGCTGAACATGCTAATCTTGCTACTGAAGGTGCAGTCATGGCATCAGATGCCTTCTTCCCATTCCGTGATGGCATTGATAACGCTGCTGAAGTCGGCATTAAAGCAATTATTCAGCCCGGCGGCTCTATTCGTGATGATGAAACCATCGCTGCGGCTAATGAGCATGGTATCGCGATGGTATTCACTGGTATGCGTCACTTCCGCCATTAAGCCATACATCCTCAATAACAGTGAGCTATAGTCGTAGTCAGATATTTGAGATACTAGGCAACCGAGCGCAAGTACTACAAATGTAGGCTTAGCAAGGTTAACACCGTACCTCTTTTATATGACTATGACTAAAAATTGGATGGAAACTATGAGTGTATAGTGCTTTATTCGAACATCTAATTAGTTCACCATAAAAACCCCGCCTTACTCAGTAAGACGGGGTTTTTGTATTTAGTAGTTTTATTTTAAGTTATTGACCAAAATTACTGGTGAATTAGTAACGTTTATCTATATAGTTTAAGAGCTTTGAGAGAGTTACGAGGCAACCGATGCAAGCCTTATAAAGCAGGTTTAGCGAGGGTAACGCCGTAACCATTTAGCCGTTCGCTATCTATAACTATAGGCCAGCGATATCGTTAATTATTGCTTCATTCTTATTAATCTCAGTCGATATCTTTAGATATTCAAGGTAATCTGTAAACATCTCTAGACCACGGCTTTGGCGTACAATAGCAGCTGTCTGGGCTCTTTCAGCTTCTAATACATCTTCTGGTAACGCTTTATTTAAAGCATCCATCACCACAACCGTAGCACCGGCATTGGTCGCTTCTGGAATGGCTAGCAGCTTACCTTTTGGCGTGTCTTTACTAAACACAATCGCTTTTTCAGCAGCTGGCAACTGTGGATTTTGACGGTTGATAGTCCCTAAAGACTGAAACGATACATTGGCTGCACTCATACCTTTTTGATTCACTGTCTTAGCAATCGCGGTAGCTGCTTCTAGCGCCTTTTGAGTCGCCTTCTCTTTAACCAGTACCTGCTTAATCTGTGCCGTCGCTTCTTGTAAGCTCAACGGCGCAACAGGACGATAATTAGCCGGCTGAACCCATAAGGTTCCTTTATTGACTTTAATACTTGGGCTAACTGACTCATCTTGAATAGTAAAATCATCAAAAGCCGCTTCAATAACCGCAGGCTGATTTAGCACGGTATTATTATTAACCTTGGTGTAGTCCTTAATTTGACGCAGCGTTAGCGCTTCTTGCTGTGCGATATCTTGGATACCAACACCATCGGTTGCCATATCATTAATACGCGTAATCTTATCAGCAATCAGTTGCTCACGTTTTTGACGCTGCACTTGGGCTACTAGTTCATCACGCATATCTGCAAGCGACGGTATAGAATCACCCGATACTTTGGTCACTTTAAATAATTGATAACCAAAGCCCGTTTTAACCGCGCTTGATACTTCGCCTTTTTTTAGACCTTGAATAGCTTTGGCGACTTTTGTACCGTCTTCACCAAAGGCATCTGGGTTGAAGGTACCGATATCACCGCCTTTATCACGGCTGATTGGATCTTCTGATACTTCTTTGGCCAGTGCCTCAAAACTCTCACCTTCTTCTAAACGGTTTTCGACCGCTTTGATACGGCTTCTGGCGTCATCACCTGTTAATAAAATTTGGCTGATTCTTTGAGTATAGTTGCCCGAATAATTCACTTTAAAGTCATCATACTGCGCTTGTATCTCCTCCTCTGTCACAGGCTCTATAGACACTTTGGTTGGGTCTAGTAGAATATAAGAAAGATCAACAGTCGCTAGACTCTGTAGCTCATTTTTGTGCTCGTTATAGTAATCTTCAATCTCTTTGTTAGAGACTTTGACCTGATTTTGATAATCCTGCCAAGGCAAACGGTGTAGCCACACATCGCGTGTCTCTTTTTGCAAAATAACCAGTCTGTCGATATCTGCACCTGGATACAGCGCCGTTTGCGCGATACTGTTATACAGCTGAATCACGTTAAGTTGCTGACGATACTGATCAAACAACTGATCTTTGGTGATGCCTTGCTGTTTTAAAGCAAAAGCAAAACGATCATTAGAGAACTGACCATTTTCATCCAAAAACTGAGGATCTTTTAACAGCATATTGTTTATGACCGCATCAGATACGTACATCCCTAACTGCTCACTTTGATTTTTGAGCAAGGCACGGTTGATTAGACCATCTAGCACTTCACGGTTTAGCACAATATTGTTAATGGCACTGCTTTCGATGCCACTTTGCATCAGCTCATTTCTACGCCCATTGATACCATCTTGGTATTCCATACGGCTAATAGATTGATCACCGACTTTAGCGACCTCATTCACACTTGCCGAACCACTAAAATAACTCTCAAGCCCTAGGATCACCAACGGTGACAGACAAAGCATTAAAAAGATTCTTCCAGGCCAACTTTTGAGAAAATTACGTATCGATTCCATAGTACATATCAGTCATAGGTTAATAAAAGGATAACGTAGTATCATACGTTAAAATGCAGTTTGACACAAAAAAAACGCACCCTAAGGTGCGTTATTGTCTACTTTTAGACGTATAGAACAGGTTAACGTTACAAAATTATGCGTCGTTTAAGCGATCTTTAAGACCTTTACCTGCTTTGAAATGTGGTACACGGCTTGCTGGAATATCTAGAGCAGCACCAGTCTTAGGGTTACGACCAGTACGCGCTTTACGGTCTTTAACACTGAATGTACCAAAACCAACTAATGAGATAGTGTCATTGTTTTCTAATGCTTCACCAACACTTTCCATCATAGCATTTAAAGCATCAGCTGCTTGAGTTTTGTTAAGACCACTTTTCTCAGCGATGCTATCAACTAATTCTGATTTGTTCATAAAGAATTCCTTTAAAATGGGTTTAATTCGGGATAAATTCTATCGCTTAAAAACCAATTAAGCAATAACTAAGTCCCTAAAGACAACACAATAGTGCAAAAAAAAGCACATTTAATTTTTAGTATGGTCTTAAATAGGACAACTCGTAATTGCAGTTATAACAAGGGGGTCAAAAATGTGCAAGTAAATTTACATATTATTGATGAATAATACACCTAACATCCCTTGTGACCTTGTTTAAGAGCATTTTATACCCCCAAACGCTTCTTGTTTCAAGTCCTGACCTGCATTTATATCGCAATTTGTTATAAAAATTACAAAAACGACATAGATTAAAAACTAGCATAGCATTTTTAGCCTTACATTGGAGGCTAATTGGTTGTGATTAATACAGCTTTGGTAGATAGCTTTGTAAATAAATATAGACATTCGGCAGTTAGGCTGTAAAAATACTGTAACCACTATGGCGCAGGCCACGCATTATGCTATTATTTATGGCATTTGACCTTATCTTATTATTTACTTTTGTGGTATTTAATCCTGTGGCATAAGGTTACCGCTATTAGCGACGTATTTATTGCAATCATTATTCGTTAAATTGCGATAGATAATGACCGCTTAAACATTTCATTTAAATAGGTTTAGCATGAGTCAAAATCCGATATCTAATTCTTTACTTAATGTCGTGCTCGTTCTTGCAGAATCTGCAATTACGTTAGTGTTAAGATTCGACCCAAACCTGCGCAAAGCTGTTTATCCCCTTGTAAAAAAGAACACCGTGGTCTGTGTTCGTAGCTACTTGCCACACACTGAGGTTTATGCCACTTTTACCCATAAAGGCGTGCTACTAGATAGCAGAATGCCGGCTAACATCAAAGAAGTAGATGTAGTGATTAACGCCTATAGCCATCAGCTGATCAATGCTTTTGTGAGTAACGACCCCACTCAGGTTAATAAACTGACCATGCGCGGTTCCACTGAAACGGTCACTGAAATACGTGCTTTCATTATTCAGCTGGGACTCGCTAGCTTATTCCAAGGTATTATCAAAACGATTAAGGGTAAAGATAAAAACAAAGGTTCAGATGACGCTAGCGGTAGTGATGCTAGACCTGACTACAAGGCACGTATTGAAGAACAGCAACAACAGCTCAATGTGCTTAGCAAGCGTAACCGTGAGTTAGAAATTAGCTTAAAAGAAGCGCAGAGTAAACAGAAAGTAACCCTGATTGCTCTTGTGGTAGCGGTACTAATTGCTGTTATATCAGTGATTGGATGGGTTAGCTAATTTACTGCACCATTTAAATTGCTTAACCTAAAGCAATCGTTTTGACATACTCATCGCGATATAAAAACGAGAGATAGAAAAAAGCTTAAATAATCCAACTTTATGGTTGGCTCTCATTTAAGCTTTTTTATTGCCTGTAGTATTTAAATTGCTTATAGAAAAATTTGCTAGTTTTATTGTCTCTTTGCCTTATCGATTACTTATCGATTAGAAAACTTAAGATATAATTTACCTTACCTAAAGCCAATCATTTTCTGACCTCACCGCTTGATATTACCGGCACAACCCCCATTAAAGCTAAGTTAAGCTACTGAATTGAATGCCAAATCTATTCTTACAAAATGATTACCGATTAATCTTGACTAAATTACTCGGGATTAACTATAATAGCCAACATAATCACTTATTAGCACATTGTGGAGGCAATTAATGCGCTTAACTACCCGAGGAAGATACGCGGTTACCGCGTTACTTGATTTAGCCATTCAAGACGGTGATTCATCAAGCGCTGTCTCCCTATCTGACATTGCTAAACGCCAATCTATTTCTATTTCTTATTTAGAGCAATTATTTTCTAAGCTAAGAAAAGCAGGATTGGTCACCAGTACGCGCGGCGCATCTGGTGGTTATCATTTGGCTAAACCGTTATCAGAGATTGATGTGATGGCTATTATCACAGCAGTTGATGAGTCGGTGAATGCTATGCAGTGTGAAGGTCAAGGTAACTGTCAGGGCGGCGCTATGTGCTTAACCCATGATTTATGGTGCGCCTTATCTAAGCACATTGAACAATATTTAAAAAATATTTCTCTCGATCAGTTATTGAAAATGGAGAATGTTAAAGACGTTTCGCATCGCCAACAATTAATTTCTGATGCGGCGACTGATACCTCAAACAATCAATCTAATCCAAACATTATTTTCTCTGCCAGTGAGGTTAATCCAGCATGAGTAACTTAAACCGCCCGATATATCTTGATTATGCCGCAACGACTCCCGTTGATCCACAAGTCGCTAAAAAGATGACTGACTACATGACCTATGATGGCATGTTTGGTAACCCTGCGTCACGCTCTCACGGTTACGGCTGGCAAGCAGAAGAAGCTGTTGAAAATGCCCGTCAGCAAATCGCTGATTTGGTAAATGCAGACCCACGTGAGATTGTGTTTACCTCAGGTGCAACAGAGTCAGATAACCTTGCTATTAAAGGTGCAGCTCATTTCTATCAAAGCCGTGGTAAACACATTATCACTAGCAAAATTGAGCACAAAGCAGTATTAGATACGTGCCGTCAATTAGAGCAAGAAGGCTTTGAGATTACTTATATCGAGCCACAGCCAAGTACTGGTTTGATTTTACCTGAGCAAGTTAAAGACGCTATCCGTGAAGATACTATCCTTGTTTCTTTAATGATGGTAAATAACGAGCTTGGTACTTTGACCGATGTGAAAGCTATCGGTGAAATTACTCGTGAAGCCGGTATTATCTTCCACGTAGATGCTGCTCAAGCTGCTGGTAAAGTTGCTATCGATTTACAAGATTTAAAAATCGACCTAATGAGCTTCTCAGGTCATAAGATTTATGGTCCTAAAGGTATTGGCGCCCTATTCGTTCGCCGTAAGCCGCGTATTCGTATCCGTGCTGAACAGCATGGCGGTGGTCATGAGCGTGGTATGCGTTCAGGTACTCTAGCGACGCACCAGATTGTTGGTATGGGTGAAGCCTTTGCTATCGCTGCTGAGCGTCTTGAAGAAGACCATGCGCATGCTCAAAAAATGCGTGACAAGCTTTGGGCAGGCGTACAAGATATCGAAGAGATTTACCTAAATGGTGACTCAGAGAACAGCGTACCAAATATTATAAACATCAGCTTTAACTTTGTTGAGGGCGAATCGTTAATGATGTCGCTTAAAGACATGGCCGTATCTTCAGGTTCTGCATGTACCTCAGCAACGCTTGAGCCATCTTATGTATTACGTGCAATTGGTCGCCCAGATGAATTGGCTCATAGCTCGATTCGTTTTAGCTTTGGCCGCTACACTACTGAAGAAGATATCGATATTATCTTAGCTCAAATTCATGAAGCGGTTGATAAGTTAAGAGACCTATCACCACTTTGGGATATGTATAAAGATGGTGTCGATCTAAACGCTGTAGAATGGGCCGAGCACTAAGCCACCCTTATCGTTACGGACAAATACAGTTAACCGTTATAAATACAGATAAGGTGTCTAATTACTCATTATATTTTTAACAATTATAATGTTAGACGCTTTATCTCAGTAAAAAATTCATGTCGAAACCTTATTTCGACAAACCTTATTATTTTAAATATCTAGGTTAAACCCCAGGAGAAACACCATGGCTTATAGTAATCAAGTAATTGACCATTATGAAAATCCACGTAACGTTGGTAATTTAGACAAAGATGCGACTAACGTTGGTACTGGTATGGTCGGCGCACCTGCTTGTGGCGACGTAATGCGTTTGCAAATCCAAGTTGGCGATGACGGTATTATCGAGGACGCCCGTTTTAAAACTTATGGCTGTGGTTCAGCTATTGCTTCAAGCTCATTAGTTACTGAATGGCTTAAAGGCAAAACGCTTGACCAAGCGTCAGAGATTAAAAACACACACATCGCTGAAGAGTTGGCTTTACCACCAGTAAAAGTGCATTGCTCTGTACTTGCTGAAGATGCGATTAAAGCGGCAATCAATGATTACCGTACTAAAAGTGGCAGCAAAACTGACGCTTAATTGTAAACAGTAAGTGGCTCTACCGCTAAATATAATTCACTTTTATGCTTAGTGGTAGAGTCTAATAGGCCAATCATCTGCCAATATATAAATGATGAGTCTTTAAATTTTTAACGATGGGAAAGTCTTAATGATTGAATTGACCGAGCGTGCCGCAAAACACGTATTAGACTATTTAGAAAACCGTGGTCATGGTGAAGGCATTCGTGTGGGTATCCGTACCTCTGGATGCTCAGGACTGGCCTATGTGTTAGAGTTTGTAGATGAGCCAAACGATGTGGATGTTAAATATCACAGCCACGGTGTAAACATCTTTGTTGATCCGAAAAGCAAAGTTTACTTAGACGGTTTACATATGGACTATGTGAGTGAAGGATTGAATGAAGGTTTTAAATTCACTAACCCTAATCAAAAAGGGGAATGTGGTTGCGGTGAGTCTTTCACTGTTTAACCGGTAATACCAATTCTCAAACTGACTCATTAAACTTAGGTTTAATAGTTAATTTGAAATTATGGTGTCCATTTTTCTGTATGTCTTTAACATACTAGTAAACCGTATTAAGTGACAATATAAGCTGCTGACGACTTTGTTCGTCAGTTTTGTCTTTACGCTTAGCACAAAGTCAGTCCGCTTAGCTGTATAATAGTGGATTAACTATATATTATAATAACGCAAACCCTCATCCCTACTATCAACAAATAGCACCCAAAGCCTATGTCTGATAACGCGCCTACTTTTGCTAATTTCTTTGCTCTATTTGAGCAGCCAGTTGCCTTTAATATCGATACCACTCAATTGAGTCATCGATTACGAGTGCTTCAAAAGCAGTTCCACCCTGATAATTTAAGTAGCGATGAAACGGCGGCTTCGAAGCAGAACTCGGCGGTTATCAATCATGCCTACGCTATTTTGTTGCATCCAGATAGCCGTGCAAACTACCTATTAGAATTATCTGGGCAAGAGCTTAATACTGATCATTCGATTGCAGATTTAGACTTCCTAGATGATGCCATGGATATGCGTATGGATCTAGATGATGCTGAATCGGCTGCTGATTTAACGACTATTAAATCGCTTAAAACCAAAGCAGAGTCACGTATTAAAACTCATTCTGATCGCTTTGAAACGGCTTATAATCAGCAAGATTGGCCTACGGCAATGGATGCGACCCAGAAGCTTAAGTTCTTAGTGAAGCTCAAAAAAGATATGGATACCGCCATTGATAACAGCCAGCAAGCTGACGACGATGTTGACGACCTATATCTATAATTTATCCGTAAAAGATAGTCGGCTGTTAAAATATTAAGCAGATAATCCGCTGTTTTGCTATCTATATTGTTGTTTTACTTTCATTTTTATTATTAGCCATAAATTGAGTGTGTTATGTCCCTATTACAAATTGCCGAACCCAACCAAAGTGCAAAGCCGCATGAACATAAATATGCTCTAGGTATCGACTTAGGCACGACACGCTCCATGGTAGCGGTTGTTCGCTCAGGAAAGGCGATATTATTAAAGACCTTGGACGAAAATGACCAAGCTGACGACACAGACATGTTATTGCCATCGATTGTCTATTATGGCAATCAAGATGATATCAATACTCCAATCGTGGGTAGTCCTGCCCTAGCCTATTTTGAGACTGACCCTGCCAATACTATTATTTCGGCCAAGCGCTTTATGGGCCGCAGTGTTAAAGACATAAAGTTCTCACATCCTTATCAGCTAAAATCTAGTGAAACCACGACCGATGCAATGCCATCGTTTGTGACTGCTCAAGGTGATATATCTCCCGTTGAAGTGTCTGCAGATATCTTACGTACTCTACAACAGCGTGCACAAAAAGCGTTGCCTGAGGACAGCATCCAAGGTGCGGTCATTACCGTTCCAGCATACTTCGATGAAGCACAGCGTCAAGCGACTAAAGATGCGGCAAAATTAGCCGGTTTGAACGTTTTAAGACTGCTTAACGAGCCGACAGCCGCGGCAGTTGCTTATGGTTTGGACCGTAATGCAAATGATTCAGATGAGAAGATTTATCTGATTTATGATTTGGGTGGTGGTACATTCGATGTCTCATTACTGAAAATGAATGAAGGTGTGTTCGAAGTACTGGCGACAGGCGGTAACAGTGCATTAGGTGGTGATGATATGGACCGCTTGATTATGGGCTGGTTACTCAAGCAAGCGACCCTTAAACCTACTGATTTAACTGCTCAGCAGCGCACACACGTAGCACGTCAAGCCGAAAGCTTTAAACAAGCGCTTACGCATAGTGATTCTGTAGATGTGGCTATCGATGTGGCTGGTCATCAGTGGCAAGGTCAATTAACCTCTGCTGATTTAATGCAAATAGTTGAGCCGATTACTCGCCGCACTATCTCGACGTGTGAACAAGTGATGCGCGATGCCAATATCGAACCTGAGCAGCTAGATGAGATTATTATGGTGGGTGGTTCAACCCGTATGCCAGTTATTCAAAAAGCGGTGCAGCAATTCTTCAATAAGCAGCCACTTGCGCATCTAAATCCAGATGAAGTCGTCGCTTTAGGCGCGGCCCAAGTAGCCGATCAGCTGATTAAAGATGATAAATCAAATAATATGCTACTGCTTGATGTTACCCCTCTATCCTTGGGTTTAGAAACTATGGGCGGCTTAGTAGAAGTGGTCATCCCACGTAATACGCCAATTCCTGTGGCCAAAAAGCAGACCTTTACCACTTATCAAGACGGTCAAACCGGTATGGTCATCCACGTGGTACAAGGTGAGCGTGATACGGTTGAGCACAATCGCTCATTAGGCCGCTTTGAGCTATATGGCATCCCGCCAATGAAAGCGGGGTTAGCACGTATAGAAGTAACCTTTGATATCGATGCCAATGGTCAATTATCTGTTAGCGCATTAGAAGCCACGTCAGGCGTGCAAAGTGATATTAAAATTACCCCCTCTTACGGCTTAAGTGATGAGCAGCAAGAACAGCTGTTAAGTGCTGGATTTGAAAATGCAGAACATGACAAGATATCGCGCAGCTTAATTGAAGCAAAAGTAGAAGCAGAGCGTGAAATATTAGCCCTCCAATCTGCGCTACAAGATTTCGGTGACTTACTCTCAGAGAGTGAAACAGAGTCTCTACAACACGCGATGAAGAATCTAAGCGCTGTATTAAATACCGTTTCTTCTTCAGAGGATGACAGCGATTTACAGGCAATTAAAGCAGAAGTTGAAGCGAAGCAGGCACAATTAAAGCCACTTAGCGACAGATTTGCTGCCCTGATTATGGATCAAAGCGTTAAACAGTCACTTGCAGGTACTAGCACCGAAGATTGGTCAGAATAACCAGATACCTTGCTTGATTGAATACTGAATTAACCGATTATAACCAACTTTTAAAATTAAATATTGGAAACCTTTATGCCTAAAATTACGATACTACCTCATTTTGAAATATGCCCAGAAGGCACAGAAGTTGAATTAGAAAGTGGCGATAACTTATGTAAAGGCTTATTAGAAAAAGGCGTTAAGATTGAGCATGCTTGCGAGATGTCTAAAGCCTGCACTACCTGCCACGTTATTATCCGTAAAGGCTTTGATAGCTTAGAAGAAATGGATGATGTGGAAGCAGACTTATTAGACAGAGCTTGGGGCTTAGAGCCGGATTCGCGTCTGTCTTGCCAAGTTGAGATTGAAGACACAGACTTAGTGGTTGAGATTCCTAAGTACACATTAAACCATGCCAAAGAAAATCATTAATCTGGCACGGGTTAAATAAAAAAGCTGTAAATAAATTAAACCCCATAAGTTGGATCCAACTTATGGGGTTTAGTTCAAAATGAGTGGCTTTCTTTATTTCAGCCAGTAATTGATTTGAATCAATTACTGCATTTGCCAATCAAATGGCATTTGGTTATGACCGCGTAGTGCCATCATTAGAGTCTGCTGCATCGCTAAATAAACGTCTTGGGTATAAGGTACTGCTGGCGTACCCCAAACTGGATTTGGCCATGCAAGATCGTTTTGATAACGAACGATATGGTGGAAGTGTAATTGAGGTACTTGGTTGCCCAATGCTGCAACGTTCATTTTGTCTGCATTAAAGGTTTTCGCCATTTGGCTAGATAACCAGCTAGACTCACGTAAAAACTGGGCTTGATCCGCAGCTGACAGCTCATAAATCTCTTGTACGCCCGCCACTCTGGGTACCAATATCAGCCAAGGAAATTGGCAGTCATTAATTAGACGACACGTTGATAAAGGAAAATCTCCAACTAAAAAAGAATCTTTAGCAAGTGTTGGATGAAGTTGAAACATATCGGTTCTCTTATTTATTTTAATAATTCAGCAAACTGATATTTTATCAGGTATTGGCTCGATATTATAGATGCTAAAAGGTTTAATATTTGAGTCGCCTACTTCAGCCTATTCACAGCGCTTTGATATCGACCCAAACATCTGAGAAATCTCAACATCTTCAAATATAAGGGACTTAAAATAAAGGATAATCCTATCACCCATAAAAAAACAGCCTTGAAAGCTCAAGACTGTTTTGCTATTAAATCTGCACTGATTGAGAGGCACTAACCGTATCAGCTGGGATGTTCATAGCGAGTTACCAAGCACTACCTATTTCAATTATTCTTATTATGCCATCCTGTTGTTTTACTAATTATCCCTATAGCTTATTATTCTGATTTTATTATTTTAGATTTATTATTATTGGTTTTGTACCGTAACAGCAAATTTAGAGTCATACGAGTTTCAAATTACATTTCAACCGCATCTTCTACATCATCATCGAACCAATCAGGTACTTGTAGCTCTTCTAAATCTACCGCAAAATGAGTATTTTCAAATCTCGAACCTGTCATTATCCTCCTCCTCGTTGTGTTTTGAATGACTATAAGATACTGATAATAAATGACAGTCAGATTAACGACAGATGACGATTTGATGACCTCCGTTTAATGATCCCAAATTGAGCTCATTGAATGAAAGTTAACCTTCCATATTTTCAGGCTTCGCCACGTGCTTAGCAAAATGGTTCAGCAGCTCACGTACCACCTCTACTCGCTGAGCCGGTGTCTCGAGCTTGTCAGGGTTAGTGTAACGAATACCTGATGCGCCATTCATACGATAGCGATTGCCATCAGATTGAATCAGTTGAATAATTGCTAGGGCTTCAACGGGTGTATCGGGAGCAAACTCGAGAGTGACACTGTTGCTGGTCGCATCGATTTTATGAATGGCCAATGGCTCAGCCTGAATACGCAATTGATGAATAGCAAATAGCTGCTTGGTCTGATCAGGCAATGCACCAAAACGGTCAATCATCTCAGTACGAATATCAGTCAACGCATCTTTATCTTCAGCATTACTGATACGCTTGTAGAACAACAAACGCTGCGGCACATCATTGACATAGTCTTCCGGTATCAGTGCTGAACAATGTAGATTAATCTCACTGGTTAGTGATAATGGCGTATTTAAATCGGGCTCCTTGCCCGCCTTAATCGCCTTGGTCGCACGCTCTAGCATGTCCATATAAAGACTGAACCCAATCGCCTGCATGTTACCGCTTTGCTGTTTACCGAGTATCTCACCGGCGCCGCGAATTTCTAAATCCTCGCTTGCGAGCATAAATCCTGCGCCCAAGGTATTGGCACGCTCAATCGCTGTTAGACGTTTTTTGGCATCGCCTTTTAGCCCTTTAACAGACGGTACTAATAAATAACAGTAGGCTTGATGATGACTGCGCCCCACTCGCCCGCGCAACTGGTGCAGCTGTGCTAGACCAAACTTATCGGCACGCTCAATGATAATGGTATTGGCATTAGGTACATCGATACCGGTTTCAATAATGGTGGTACAGACCAATACATTGAAATTTTTGTGATAAAACTGCTGCATGACTTGCTCAAGGCCACGTTCATTCATCTGACCATGAGCAACGCCAACACGAGCCTCTGGCACCAGCTCACGGATATTCTCTGCCATACGCTCGATACTGGCAACATCGTTATGCAGTAGATATACCTGACCCCCACGTAACAGCTCACGCAAGATGGCCTCTTTCATTAACTGGTCAGACTTTTGCATTACAAAGGTCTTAATTGCAAGTCGGCGCGCCGGCGGCGTGGCAATAATAGACATATCACGCATACCTGTTAACGCCATATTAAGCGTACGTGGAATTGGCGTTGCCGTCATTGATAGGCTATCGACATCACTTTGAATCGCTTTAATACGCTCTTTATGACGCACCCCAAAGCGGTGTTCTTCATCGACAATCATTAAACCCAAGTTGGCAAATTTGACATCTTTTTGCAGAATCTTATGAGTACCAATAACAATATCCACTTTACCATCGGCCAACTCTTCTAGCACTTTGTCCTGATACTTTTTACCCCCAAAGCGTGATAAGGTTTCCACACGAATCGGCCAATCGGCAAAGCGGTCTTTAAAGTTATCTTCATGCTGACCTGCCAGCAAAGTTGTTGGCACAAGTACCGCCACTTGATAGCCACTATTAACCGCAATAAAGGCCGCTCGCATCGCAACCTCTGTCTTGCCAAAGCCCACATCGCCACAAATCAGACGATCCATTGGCTTATTTTGCTTCATATCATGCATCACTGCATCAATAGCATTGGCTTGGTCTGGCGTTTCTTCAAAGGCAAACTGACTGGCAAACAGCTCATACTGAGCCGTCTCTACTTTAAAGTGAATACCCTCTTTGGCTTGACGACGTGCCTGCATATTTAGCAGCTCTGCCGCCACATCATGAATTTGCTCTAAAGCTTTTTGCTTAGCTTTATCCCACTTACCACTACCAATCTTATGTAGAGGTGCTAACGCAGGATCACCGCCACTATAACGGCTAATCAGCTGTAGATTAGCAACAGGCACATAAATGCTGGCGTCGTCGGCATATTTTAGGTGAATAAACTCTTGCTCACCTTCACCAATATCTAGGGTAATGAGACCGTGATAGCGACCGATCCCTTGATCGATGTGTACTACAGGGCTACCTTCGGTCAGCTCGGTAACACTTTTAACCAAGAACTCTTCGGACACATCGCTTTGACGACGGCGGCGGGTTTGCAGCACTTGTCGGCCAAACAACTGCGTCTCACTAATAATAGACAGCTGCTGATGGATAACTGCTCCACGCTCAATAGGTGCAATAGTCAGGCCAATGGTTGGTTTGGTGCTACTGCTCGACTTTTTATCTAATGCCGCACTGGTTTGATACAGCTCGCTGCTTAAAAACTGCTGCAAGCTATCTACTGTTTGAACATTCAGTTTACTGCGGAACAGCTCTAGTAGAATCTCACGACGACCGGCTGTTTCTGCAACAATCAAAATAGCGCGACGCTGCGAACCATCTGCGGCTAATGACTGTGATAGCTGTTGTTCGGTTTCATTATCGCCCCAGTGACCGCTGGCATAATTAAGCAGCTCTAGTAGAGGTTCTGCTTTTTGATGACTAACAGGCAGCTCGGGCGGCTTAACCGCTGGCAATCTCACCTTACCTCTTAGACTGCTATCGACTGTATCTAAGTCGTTTTGACTGAGGATAATACGCGAATAGTCATTTAGCTTTTCATTAAGCTCATTGCTCAGTAAATATAATAAAGAAGGCTCAATAATGGGCTTATCGATATCATGACGACGCTCTTCATAGCGGCGCTGAATCTGTGACCAATAATCGCCCTGTGATTCGGTGATATTTTCATCAACGATAAACAACGCGTCTTTGGGGAAATAAGAGAAGAGATGACCCGTCTGACGCCAATCATCTAATTCAAAAAACAGCGGCTGATAATATTCAAGGCCACTACTGGCAATTCCTGCCATCACATCTTTGTGTAGCTCAAACTTGCGGCTACTGGCGTTAGGGAACATTGCTGCAAAGTTAGTACGGAAGGTCTCTTTACCCTCATCTAACGGGAACTCTTTGGCCGGCAAGATTTGAAACTGGGTAATCGGTTTGGACACATCAGGCAATTTATGAAGTAACGACAATGACTCAATAGAGAGCTCATTTTTATTAGCGCTGTCTGCATTGGGTTTTCCTGAGACAAGCTCTTGCAAAGTCTGAGGTGATAAGGTGCGCTGAGTTTGTGGATTAAAGAAACGGATGGTTTCAATTTCATTATCAAATAAATCCAGACGTAGTGGAAACGGCTGACCCATTGCAAAGATATCAATCACACTGCCACGGACCGCAAACTCGCCAGGCTCGAACACATTATCAACGGTACGATAACCGGCTGCCGCCAACATCTCACGCTGTGCTTCGATATCAAAGATATCACCAACACTTAAATCAAAATGCTGTCCAATCAGCCAACTTGGCGGTGCCACGCGCTGCATTAAGGTTTGAATACTAATCAGTAAAATGCCACTTTTTGGCATTTCAGTCAGAAGGTTAATACGCTCACTGACAATATCCTGATGCGGAGATAATTCATCATAAGTGAGTGTCTCCCAATCTGGGAACACATAGGCATCCACACCGCAAAACGCCAATTCCGTCTCAATTTGATTGAGCTGATTTTGGTCTTTGGTAACCACCACTTTGAGCCGATTTTCCACATTGGCAACCGGACAATCCGTTAAGCTTGCCAACCATAGACTGCCTGCAGCACCATGCGCAGGATACAGCCAGCGCCTTTGTGTCTTAGTAATTGGAAATAAGGCTTCATTGGTTGCGGTAAACAGCGTGGTTAGCGGATGCTTAGGTGATTTAGGCATAATGGTGTGGGTGTTATCCTTATTAATGACCAAATTTCTGCCACAAGCTGCAGCAGGTTATATGTGATTTGAAGACGGTTATTATACGAATAATAAAAGCTGATATCCGTTAATGCTTGTTATCGTTAAAATGCTTGTTATCGTTAAGACGTTATAAACAATCAGACATCTAGCTAAAAAAGCCAACAAAGCAGCATCTGCGCTCAGTTGGCTAATAAAGGTTAGCGAATATTTGGAACCTTAATATCGCTATAGGGCTTAAGTCACTTAAACTAGATTAAAGCTTTATCGCTAGCAATGATGCCGTTATTATCGGCATATACATACATCCCTGAGTTTAGGGTTAAATCACCAAAACTGATTTCAATATCGGTTTGGCCTTCACCGCGGCGGGTTGATTTGCGAGGAATGCAGCCGATTGCCATTACGCCAATGTCCATTTGTGCCATATCATCGACATCACGGACGCAGCCATAGACGATGACCCCTGCCCAGCTGTTATCAATCGCTGATTGAGCAATCATATCGCCCAATAATGCACAGCGCATAGATCCGCCGCCATCAACGACCAAGACTTTGCCCTCACCATTGGCATCACGGCCATCACTGTTTAACAGCTCTTTGACTCGGCTATTGTCCTCAAAGCATTTGACAGTAACAACTTCACCGCAAAATCTGTCTTTTCCACCAAAGCTATAAAATGATTTGCCTTCAATATTTGGCAAACATACCTGACTCTCTGGATTGGCATCTAATAAATCACAGGTCACAAACGTGGTTTTGGTCATCTCAGTCATAGTTATATCCTTATTAGTATTTTTGAAATAGCTGTTATTTTTACTGCTAAATTTATACTCATCGGCTTAGCAGAACCTCAATTAGCTTAAGACTTTAGCCGAGTCATCGCAAGCAATTGTTTGTTCTCGATAATCGTGACATTCGCCGTGTCATGCTTGGTACTTTTATCGACGTATTTATACCGCTCATGAATCTCTTGTGCGCTCAGTGCCATCGCAGCAGCAACACGTTCAGCGGCAATAGGACGTGAGCCAACTGATTTGGGCACTAAAGGTGAGAGAACCTTATATACCTTTTGTGCTGCATTTTCTAAGATACGCCCTTTGTGCTTGCCTATTAATAACGAGGGGCGAAATATCACAAGCTCTGGAAATTTAAGCTCGCGTACCGCGGCTTCTAGCTCCGCTTTAACTTGGTTATAAAAGAAACGGCTATCACGGTCAGCACCTAGCGCCGATAATAAAAAGAAACGTTCCACTCCTTTATGGCGGCATATCTTGGCAAAGCTTAAATTGTAATCGTAATCCACACGTCGAAATGCCTCTTCACTACCTGCTTGCTTCATAGTCGTCCCCAAGCAAGTAAAGGCATCAGTATGCGCATCAAGGGTAATGCTATTTACAATCTCATCTAAGCTCGTAAAATCACCCAACTGATAGAACTGCATCTCCGCGGAGATATGCTTAGGCGGTTTCCTTGCGACAATAATTAAGCTGTCGTATAACAAATTTAGCTGATTGACCAAGTGCTTCCCGACCAACCCCGTTGCGCCTATAATAATGGCTTTACGTTTCATAACTCTGTGTACCTATTTTATAACGCTTGTGCTAACGCGTTTCTCAAAAGCTGATAGCAATAGCAAACAAGCCTTTATATTATAGTTATGGCTTATATCCGTTTATGCTCAGCATAATATCCCCAACATAACAGTCAATCTCGACTCTTTTATCGCCTATTTTGGCAAATCTGGGGATATGGCTACCGGTTACTCTAAACATTTTTTGGGCTATGCTCAATTGCTTATTGTATTTTGAAATCTTTTCATACAAAACTTGTTAAAATCACGTGCAACTGGTATAATCCGCCGCTTTATAGCAATAAGTAAATTATTTTGTTATTCTTTTAACCTTAAAAGTATAACCCCGATTTATCTTCATTGTAGATAGCTTAATCCTATTTTTTAAGAATATCTGTATCTGCTATAAATCTCCTTGCTGTTGACATGGGGTCAATGGCTATTAATCCGTAAGGAGTCTTAAATGCGACATTACGAAGTGGTGCTTATCGTACACCCTGACCAAAGCGACCAAGTAGTCGGAATGGTAGAGCGATATATCAAATTAGTTCAAGACAACAATGGTATGGTTCATCGTCTTGAAGATTGGGGCCGTCGTCAGTTGGCTTACCCAATTAACAAAATCCATAAAGCACACTATGTGTTATTCAACATCGAGTGTGATGGTGAAACTCTAGAAGAGCTTGAAGAACTATTCCGTTATAACGACGCAATTATCCGTAGTCTAGTTGTTCGTCGTGACGACGCTATCACTGAGCCTTCACAATTAGCGAAAAGTGCTGATGAGAAGCGTGCTCGTAAAGCGCCACGTAGCGAAAACGCTGACAACGATCAGGATAATGAGTCTAACGACGATTCTGACGACTAATTTAAGCTCAATTAAGGAGAACACCCATGGCACGTTTTTATCGCCGTCGCAAATTTTGCCGTTTTACCGCTGAAGGTATTACTCACATCGATTATAAAGATGTAGAATTATTAAAACAGTACATTAGTGACAATGGCAAGATTGTTCCTAGCCGTATCACTGGTACGTCTAACAAATATCAGCGTCAATTAGCAACTGCTATCAAGCAAGCTCGCTACTTGGCATTGCTACCATATACTGATAACCATAAGTAAGCCAACTCAGGAGTGACTCATGCAAGTTATTTTATTACAGCGTATCGTCAACCTTGGTAAACTTGGCGAAACTGTGGATGTAAAATCTGGATACGGTCGTAACTACCTTATCCCACAAGGTAAAGCTTTACCAGCTACACCAGCTAACGTTGAAAAGTTTGAAGCACGTCGTGCTGAACTTGAAGCAATTGAAGCCGAAGAGTTAGCAGCTGCTAACAAACGTGCTGAAGCATTGACTGACGTTAACGTTATCATGCGTGCTAAATCTGGTGAAGATGGTAAATTATTCGGTTCTATCGGTACTCGCGATATCGCTGATGCTTTAACCAAATCTGGCCTTGAAGTTGACCGTTCTGAAGTGAAGCTACCTGAAGGTACGCTACGCAATATCGGTGAATATAGCGTTGATATCCAGTTGCACCATGACGTGTTTGCTAACATTCTAGTAACCATTCTTTCTGAAGATGGCGACGTAGAAGCAGCGCAAGCACAGCAGCAACAAGAAGAACAAGCTGAAGAAGAATAATTTTAGCTGAGTATTTACCTTACTCATCTAACTAATATTTAGCTTGGATTGACAGATACCTTGATATTTAGTCAATCAACCTAAAAGTCAGCTTCGGCTGACTTTTTGTATTTCTAACATTTATAATAACCAATAAGACTTGTATTAGATTAATTTAGTATCTTATTATGTTACTTAATGTAAGGCCTACCTAGTACAGCTTGTACTAACCCATTCTTATCTATATAATATCTCGTTCAATTGGGGATGTTCTGGCTTCGACGCTGGTGATGAAACTCAATGATGCATGTCGAGAGTATATGTCCTCTCGTTAATCAAACATATATTGTTATAGTCGCAAACGACGAAACTTACGCTCTAGCAGCTTAAACCCCTGCTTACTCCTCTGCCCTTTACCCATAGTGGGTTAGACGAGTTGAAGCGCACGCATATGGGTTCGCTTAAGTGGCTGCCTTAGTCACTTAGGTTCAAACTTAAAGGATCGCCCTATCCAACCTGACTGTCGGTTCGGTGCGGGTTAAAACCAAAGACAGACCCTAAACATGTAGATTCATGAGCGTAGTGCTGGCGGACGCGGGTTCAACTCCCGCCATCTCCACCAATTTCTTAATCAAGGCTTACCGTAACATTCGGTAGGCCTTTTTTAATGGGTGTTTCATGGTATTAACGAATATATAGGGGTATGGTGAACAGTATAGAATGTTGGTATATTTGTTGGTATAGATAGTTACAACATAGGAATATACCAACAATGGCTTTAACTCATACCTTTATCAACAAACTCACACCAAGCGAAAAATGCACACCTAGCCGACCTGATAAACACAGTGATGGCGATGGGCTTCAACTATGGGTAAGACATACAGGTAATAAAGTTTGGGTAAGTGCTTATAGATGGCAAGGCAAGCAACAAAGCATGACATTAGGCAAATACCCTGCCCTATCCTTACAAGCTGCTAGACAAAATAACCTTGAAATAAAAAAACTTATTGCTGATGGTATCAATCCAAAAGAGCATAAGATAGAACAGCAAGCCAGCCAAGATGGCTCAAGGCTATTTGATACCATTGCTCAAGATTGGTATGCAGAGCGTAAAACCTACTTAGCACCTAGTACATTCAGCCGTAACTATTCAGCTTATGAGCGTGATGTTAAGCCTGCTATAGGTAATAAACTGATTGATGAGATAACACCACCTGATATCTTAGCTATTGGTAAGGCGGTAGAGGCTCGAGGTGCTAACGAGATGGCAAGGCGTACCATTAGAGAGGTAGGCCAAATATTTAAACACGCCATACGTACTGGCTTAGCCGTAAGTAATCCGGCCACAGACCTAACAGAGGCTATCAAGCCACATCGCACAGTACACCACAGCAGGATATCAGCTCAACAACTCCCCAAGTTACTACAAGATATAGATGCCTATGATGGTGATGTATTGGTTAAGTATGGCTTATGGTTTATGTGCTATACATTCCTTAGAACAAATGAGGTTAGATATCTTGAGTGGCAAGATATCGACTTTAATCGCAAGTTAATCACCATACCAGCCGATAAGATGAAAGCTAGACGCTTGCATTTAGTACCGCTTGCGCCTCAAGTTATTGAGCTACTCCATAAAATCAAAGCGCTGGGCTTTTCTGATAAGTATGTTTTCTTTAATCCTTCAACTCACAAGCCATATAGCCAAAATGCCTTTATTACTGCCCTATGGCGATTAGGTTATAAGGGCAGAATGACAGGTCATGGCTTTAGAGGTTTAGCCAGTACCACCTTACATGAGAAAGGTTTTATGCACGAGGCTATTGAGTTACAGTTTGCACACGATAGAGAAAACAAGATTAGTAAGGCATACAATGGTGCTCAACACCTGCCCTATCGTACTAAGATGATGAATAAATGGGCTGACTATGTTAATGATGCTTTTAACGGTAAAACTGATAACTTGATTGTTATGCCTAAAGCACAAAAAACCCAAAACGGTTAGTTATGGCACTGCCAAAACTGACGAAACCCCACCAACGGAGAATATAAGATGATTGAATTTGATTTCACACCTACACGAGAGCAAAAAGATAATAGAAGCTTTTGGGAAAGTTTACCGCCTGAAGGTGCTTTATTTAATGGGTACCTTCATGCCCCAATGTTTGATGTTCTAATAGATGGCAAGGTTGTACAGTATGTTAATGAATATGGCAAACTAAGTAGTATGAAAGCCTATCCGTATGGATATGCCTTGTATCAAGTAGAACAGCTATCTAAAGAGCATGACAATGTCAGTCTTAAGCTAGGTGGGTGGAGTGAGTCTTTCATCAAGCAAGATAGACGACAACAGCTAACCGAAAAACGTAGAACTGAAACCACTTAACCAAACATGATGGCTTAACCCATCGTACCAAATTGCAAGGCTAGGAGTAATTACCCGAACGACTGCCATTTACACCTTTAGGCAGTCACCGCCTTGCACCTTATTTTATTAAAGGTGTATTAAAGGTGAATTATGGGCAGAATTTATGAAGCCATACGGAAATTAAAGCAAGATGACATCCAACCTTATTTAGATGATGAAGAATTAGAGTATGTACAATTCATAGAGTTTATAGCTATTTTAGAACTTCATGCTGATGACAGCATTGAAATGATTGCTCAATATCTGATAAATCATGATGAATTTTTGAAGCTAGATTATTTTTTTTATGGTCCGGCTTTTTCATTTCAGGAAGGCGACGAAGATTTTAAGAATGAATTTAAATCTGCAGATGAACATGAAAAACCAGATATTCTTAACAGATATTCAAAATATATTTTTCATAAGAAAAAATATGATGAGGTTCGTAATGAAGATGATATTGAATATCCAACCGAAATATTTTTTGAAGAAATACTGGAAGAACAATTACTTGAAGAAAACTTCGAGGATAAATATTGGAAAGTAGAAGATTTGATAAATCTTGAATGTTTAAAAATAGTTAATCTCAATAGAGAATCTTTTAATGAGTGCCGAGAAGCTTTACACATTGATGCTAATAAAGTGTTGGAATATAAAAAAAGAATGATGAGTTACTTAAACAAGTAGAGTTATTTGAAAGTATAGAAGCTGGTGAGTTTAAAAAAGAATTGATTGAAGCTCGCTTAACTATTAAGAATCAAGATAAAGAAATAAAAGCTTTATTAGCCAAGATAGAAACTTTAAAAGAAAAAGCCATATCGGAAAACGATAAGCCACTACATCCAAGAACTGCAAACAACGCCAGTAAAATAATTGGAGCGTTAACAAGTGAGTTATTAAATATGGACTTAACACAACCATATGCCGAGAGTAGTAATAGTGTCATTAAGAAAGCTATTGAAATTCAAGGAAATACAATGAGTAAAGATGTAATTGCAAATTGGCTAACATTAGCTCATAAAAATACAATTTAATTCTAACTAGTATTATTCGAATCCTAACTAGAACTAAGCTATATTCCTTTAAACTATTATCCATTCCATAGCAACCGTAACACTCAATTAAGAGCCGTTACGGTTTAAATTAACCGTTATGGAGTGGATATAATGAACAATCCTACCGATACTAAAGTAATCAACTTTAGCAAAGAAGCATCAAATCAAACTGAGCAAATAGCACAAAGCCAGTATTCAAAATACCTGCCACCTCAAGGGTTGAGTAGAGCTAAAGATATTCTGCCATTCCTACCTTTTGGCCGTACAACTCTACATGAGTGGAGTAATGATGGCCGTTTTCCTGCCAGCGTTAAGCTATCACCAACTATGGTGGCATGGCGTAATTCTGATGTTTTAGCATGGCTTGAGAGCCAACAGCCTACCTCAAATGATAAAGAGGAGGTATAGTCATGCGAAGTAATAAGCCTTCAATAACTCGCTGTATCGTCATTATAGCGAGCGCAATTACTCTACTGGTGATATTACTACTGCCTGCCTGCAAACCGCTTTATAACGCATCTAATGAGTTATTAGGGGGTACTTATGAGCCAAGATAATAAGTTACCTACCAATGAGCAGTTAGCACAATACCTTAATCAAGAAGTACCACTACAAACGCTGGAGAGTGACAAGGTAGAAGACTCAAAAACCTTTATTCATGCCCAGCTTGCCTTTGCAAAGTCAAAGCATGGGAAAACCGATAAATCAAAGAAACAGAGGTTTAAAAAGAGTTGGTATAAGAAAGGGGGACTTAATGAGTAATGCAGAAATAACAAAGCCCCAAGCTGACCACAAGGGGCTTTTAGATATACTAGGAAATACAGAACGGGCTACAGCTGACATTATAGCAAATGATGACTTGTTAAGCACCTTAGCCCAAATCGGGCAAGGCAGCCAATTACTTCATTATTCTGATGGGTTCTCTATTGATGGAGAAATAATAGTCACTCAAGGTAAAGTTATTATCCCATTACTAGATAATAACTTTGAGCCTGCCAGCATAGCTATTTTTACACCAAACAGTAATACACCGCCTGAACTAACAGAGCCTAATCAATATTATGCTTTAGTCATTGGCGACCCCTTAACCGCTATTGAAATATACGCTGTAAGCAATATAAACGAGGGCTTAGGCTTATATAAAGAAATCGTGTTAACTCAAGGTTTAAATATTGCCGTTATTGTAAGCATCAATTCATGGCATTTTAACAACATGGTTAAATACTTCTCAGAAACTAGGACAATCACAGTTACGACTACCCTAGAGAACAAAGAGAAATTAATTAAGCCGTTAATAGGGGCAAATGTTAAGGCAGTCATAACCGAGCTTATACCACTGCATGACATTATGAGTTATGGCAATGCAACTTATGATAGCGTGATAGAAACGGCCACAATAGTAGACTTACAAGATGAAGCATGGGGCAAACCTGAACCACTAGCAAGCGACCCCAGTAAGCCTACCCCTTACCCAATTGACGCATGGTATGGACTGCTTAAAAATGTAGTAAACAAGATTGCATATTATGCTCAAGTGCCCCATGCAATGGCTGGACAATGTGTATTAGGCGCATTGGCTCATATAGGACAGCGTTATATTGATGCCCCTATGGGTCATAAGCACATGCCAGCAAGCCTATACCTTATAACAGAGGGTGAAAGTGGTAGCGGTAAAAGTGTCGCTATGGGGCTTAGTCATTATGAGGTAAAAGCCTACGAGCGTGAACAATATGAAATTTACTTGCAAAGGCTTGATGAATGGGAAGCCGACAAAGCGACCTTAAAGGGCAGTGAATTAAAAGACTTCTTAACCAATACGCCTAAACCTTACAACCCTATAACTATGTTTGGTGATGCAACTATTGAGCCAATACTTGATAAGTTTATTAACGGTGAGATGGATAACGCTAGCTGGTCAACAGATGAAGCAGGGCAATTCTTTAATGGTCACACCATGAAAGGCGACACCGCTGGCAATGCCTTATCTGCCCTAACCACTTTATATAGTGATGGTATGGTAAATCGCCTTAGGTCACAAAAGAGCCAACATGCTAACCCACGCTCACAGGCTTATGATGTGCGTATGACATTGTTACTTATGGGGCAACGTGTAGTATTAGAAGATGCTTTAACTGACCCCATGATGAACGGTCAAGGCTTTTTAGCTAGGGCTATGATAGCTTGCCCTGATAGTCTACAAGGTCAAAGGGTATGGAATGACCCACAGCGCAGACAACAAAGCCCTTATGATGATGTTGACCTAATAGCATACTGGCAAAAGTGTAGAACCATGCTAGACCCTGCTCCAATTAATGACCCCAGTATTAATACTAAAGGGCGTATAAAAATAAGCTGGCATGATGCCAAGGCAGAACAAGCTTTTTATGAGGGTATGCAGGCAATAGAGAACCGACAGGCGAAAGGACACGCCCTAGAATATCTAAAAGCCCATGCTAGCCGTATGGCTGAAAATGCAAGCCGTATAGCCTCATTAATGGCTTTCTTTGAGGGGCGTTATACCATCACAGTAGATAATATCAACAGGGCATTTATGTTAGTTGATTACTCTACTAGTGAACGCTTACGCTATCTTGATGCAAGCCCCACAGGTGAACAGAATAACAGCGAGAAGTTAAGCGATTGGCTGGCAAGTAAGGCCAAGGACAAACAACCTCACAAGCTTAACTATAGTTATGTTTTTAATGGCGCCCCTGTACCATTGAGAAAAGATACAAAGCTATTAAAGAATGAACTTAACATTTTAGAAAGCGCTGGACACATTAAGCAGGAAATGGAAGGCAAGAGGCAAGTTATATATATCAACCCTCACTTATACCCCTAGAAAATGTGCCTAAACTGCCTAAATAGCCCCTATGCCTTATGGTATGGGGGTTTTCTTTAGTAAATAGCATTGCCTACGATTGCCTAAAGCGCCTAAGAACTGCCTTAAATAGGCAACAGAATAGGCAATTTAGGAGGTCATAGGCAAACACCTTTACTTATTAAAAGCATTGGCAGTAAAGGGCTAAAAGAAGTTTAGGCAATTTAGGCAATATTTTAAGGTATAAGGGTAAGTTAGTTAACAACTATTCAGCCAGTAGAATAATGTCTCGTCCTAAAATAGGTTGATGATTTAAAACAAGCCAGATACCCCGTGTATCTGGTTTTTTCTATGCAGAACAACCATAACTTTGATGAAACTCGAAAGGCGTTCTCATATTCAAACTCAAATGCGGTCTCATATGATTATAAATATAAACCGACTCATCAACGAGCACTCTTAGCTCATCTAACGTATTACACTGATGAATTAAAAACTCATCCTTTAAAATGCCATTAACGCGTTCAGCTAAAG